>NZ_CALKTQ010000033.1 GCF_937997465.1 uncultured Campylobacter sp.
AGTAGCTCGAGGCTCGGCGTATTTACCTCGCCCATTATGCGGATCGCAAGGCCCGGTCCAGGGAATGGATGACGAAACACGAGCTCGCGCGAAAGACCGAGCTCAAGGCCTAGCTGGCGTACTTCGTCTTTAAAGATTTCTCTTAAAGGCTCGATCAGCTCAAAGCTCATCCAATCAGGCAGTCCGCCCACATTGTGGTGGCTTTTGATCGTCTTACTAGATCCAACGACCGAGCTTTCGATGATGTCGGTATAGAGCGTACCCTGGGCTAAAAATTTGACGTTATCGTGCTTTTTGGCCTCTTTTTCAAAGATTTCGATGAAAGTTTCACCGATGATCTTGCGTTTTTTCTCTGGATCGGTTACGCCTGCTAGCCTTTCTAGGAAAGTTTTACTCGCGTCTATGCTAACTAGCTCCACGCCAAGCTTGGTTCTAAAGGTCGCTTCAACCTGCTCGCGCTCGCCAGTTCTGAGTAGTCCGTTATCGACGAAAACCAGGATCAAATTTTGCGGTATCGCAGCGGCTAAAAGCGCTGCAGTTACGGAGCTATCTACGCCACCACTAACGGCGCAAAGGACCTTTTTATTGCCCACAGTTTCTTTGATTTTAGCGATCTGGGTTTTAGCAAAGCTGCCCATATTCCACGTGCTTTCGCAGCCGCAAATATATTTAGCGAAATTTTTTAAAATTTGAGTACCGAACTCGCTGTGCTGTACCTCTGGGTGAAACTGCAACGCATAAAATTTGCGCTTTTCATCGCCAAATACGCAATAAGGCGAATTTTCGCTCGTCGCGATCGCTTCAAAGCCGTTTGGCAAATTTTTTACGAGGTCGGAGTGGCTCATCCAGACAGTTTGCTTTTCAGGCGTATCGGTAAAAAGCGGATGAGATTTTAGGACGTTAAGGCTTGCTTTACCGTACTCTTTGTGAGAAGCCGGAGCGACTTCGGCGCCAAATTTATGCGCCAAAAGCTGCATGCCGTAGCAAATGCCCAAAATCGGCAGCTTTAGCTTAAAAACGCCCTCATCGCAAAAATACGCATCCGGAGCATAAACACTAGCAGGACCGCCGCTTAGGATTATGCCTTTGGGTTTTTTTGCTTTAATCTCATCGACCTTAGCGTTAAAAGGCAAAATTTCGGTATAAACACCTTGCTCGCGTAGGCGTCTAGCGATTAGTTGGGTGTACTGCGAGCCAAAATCCAAAACTATTATCGTGTTATTCATGATTGCCCTTTAAAAATATAAATGAAAAATTTCAAACTGTATGTACCAGATCACGACCGATACGATATAGCCGGCAACCACGGTCCATGCGCATTTCATATGCGCGCCGAAGGTATAGATGCCTTTTAGTTTGCCCATAACGCCAACGCCCGCAGCCGAACCGAAGCTTATCATAGATCCGCCGATACCGGCAGTCAAGGTAACTAGTAGCCACTGGCTTAAATTTTCGCCCACATCCGCGCCCATCATAGGATTTGCTTTTAGCACGGCGGACATAACAGGGACGTTATCCACGATAGCAGACAGGAAGCCAACGCCGATATTTACGGTCGTAGCGCCAAATTTATCATAAAGCGAAACGGCGTAGTTTAAAAATCCGACGAAGTGTAGCGCGCCCACGGCCGCAAGGATACCGAAAAAGAATAAAAGCGTGTTGTTTTCGATCTTTGACATATAGTGAAAGACATGCATAGGCTCTTCGTTTTTGTTTGTTTTTTTGTAGATGTAGGTGTAAATACTAAGAAGCGAGAAGCCAAACATCATGCCCCACATCGCAGGTAGATGGAAAAGCTGATGCATCATAACAGCCGAAAATATCGTAAATGCGCCAAGGCCGATAACGACTTTACCGCCTTTTTTGATGCTTACTTTCGGCTCTGCGGCCGGATCAAAGTGCGGGCTCCCAGCGGGCACTATGCGCACTAGCAAAAACGCTGTAACTAGCCAGCCGATAATAGAAGCAGGAAAAAGTGCGAAAAAGTCGATAAAAGGAGCCTTGCCCGCAGCCCACGCCATCAGAGTCGTGATATAGCCAAACGGACTCCATG
>NZ_CALKTQ010000034.1 GCF_937997465.1 uncultured Campylobacter sp.
GCTGCCGTCTTTTTTCATTTCGTCAAGTGCGGCGTTTATTTTAGCGATTAGATCGGCTTGCTTGCCTTTGTCAAATGCCATAGAAAAGCCCTCGCTACCGTCGTTTTCTTTGAAAAATTCCTCAAGCTCGGGGTTTTTCTTTAAAAAGCCGTAGCCGATCGAGCTATCTAGCACGACTGCGTCTATCTTGCCTTTTTTTAGTCCCATGATTAGCGGAACCGGATCCTCGGCAGGCACGACTTTGGCGCCCGCGATAGCGTTAGCTGCGATCTCTTGGACGGTGCCTTGTTGTACGCCTACTCTTTTGCCGTTTAGGGCGTCTTTGCTCGCGATAGCGTCGTTGCCTTTAGCGCGCAAGTAGATATTTTCGGTCGCATAATAAGCCTGCGTGAAATCAATCGACTTTCGTCTGTCGTCGGTTGCGCTCATAGCGCTTGCTACGGCGTCGATCTTGCCCGTTTTTAGAGCTGGGATGAGGCCGTCAAAGCTCATATTTACGATCTTGTACTCAAAGCCCGCGCGTTTAGCGAGCTCGGCTACTAGATCCATATCAAAGCCCGTGATCTTGTTTTGCTCGTCCACGTACTCAAACGGCGGATAGTTGGCGGCTGTACCGATCTTTAGCTCGGCAGCGCCAAGCGTGGCTAGAGCCGCTAAAAGCAGCGCAAAAATCTTTTTCATGTTCTCTCCTTTAAATTTGGTTTCAAATTTAAGCCCGCGACCCGGTGCGGGCTCGCAAATTTACTTTAGGCCGTATTTTTCCATCATCTTGTCAAATTCGCCGCTCTTTTTGAGCTCCTCTATCGCGGCGTCTATTTTGCCGATTAGCTCTAGGTGCTTGCCCTTATCAAACGCAACGGCAAAGCCCTCGGTGCCGTCAGGAAGCTTTAAAAACTCCTCCAAATCAGAGTTTTGCTTTAGATACTCGTAGCCGATCGGGCTATCTGTTAGCACGACGTCAATTTTGCCGGCTTTTAGCGATAAAATCGCAGCTGCTACGGTTTCTGCAGGCACGGCTAGGTCGCCGCAGATGGATTTAGCCGCGGTCTCTTGCAATGTGCCTATTTGCGCACTTATTTTTTTGAGGTGCATATTGGTCGCATTTACGTCGGTGCCTTTTTTGCGGATGAAAAGATTATCCGAAAAATAATAAGGCTTCGTAAAATCGACCGATTTTCTTCTCTCCTCGGTCGCGCTCATACCGCTTAGCGCGGCGTCTATCTTGCCTGTTTTTAGAGCGGGGATTAGCCCGTCAAAGCTCATGTTTTGTACGTCAAATTTGACGCCGATTTTCTTACCGACGGCCTCTATCATATCGATTTCAAAACCTACGATCTTGTTGTGCTCGTCGATGTACTCAAACGGCGGATAGTCCGCGCTCGAGCCCACTCTTATCGTTTGTTGTACCGCTACGGGAGCTGCCTCGTTTTTTACTGCGGCGTCTTTGCTCGCGTTTTCATTCGAGCTTTGACCGCAGCCTGAAAGCATCAAAGCGGCGGCTACGAAAACGAAAAGTTTTTTAAATTTGCCAGCGGACAAAGCCGCAACGATGTTTTGTGACATTTTGGCCTCCTTTTAGTGGTTTAAAATTTTACCTAGAAAATCCTGCAAACGCTGATTGCTAGGGTTTTCAAATACGTTTTTAGGCGTGTCGTCCACGGCTATTTTACCGCCGTGCATGAAAAATATCCTATTCGCCACGTTTTTAGCAAAGCCCATCTCGTGCGTGACGACTAGCATCGTGATGCCTTTTGCCGCGACGTCTTTCATGATGTCTAGTACTTCGCCGATCATCTCTGGATCTAGCGCGCTCGTTGGCTCGTCAAAGAGTATGACCTCGGGATTCATCGCAAGGCTTCTAGCGATCGCTATACGCTGTTTTTGACCGCCCGAGAGCTTGTGCGGGAAGGCGTATTTTTTATCGCTTAGCCCCACGCTTTTTAGTAGCTCGTCGGCTCTTTTTTCTGCGCTTTCTTTATCCAAAATTCCCGCTTTTATCGGCGCTAGGGTTAAATTTTGCAAGACGTTTTTATTTGCAAAAAGGTTAAAGTGCTGAAAAACCATGCTCACTTTTTGACGGATTTTGTTTATATCCGTTTTTTTGTCCGTTATATCCTCGCCGTTTATCTTGATGTGCCCGCCGCTTGGCTCCTCTAAGCGGTTTATGCAGCGCAAAAACGTGCTCTTGCCGCCGCCGCTAGGGCCTATGATAGCGATGATTTCGCCTTGCTTGATATCTACGCTGATGTCGTCTAGGACGCGCAAATCGCCGTAATTTTTACTCAAATTTCTAATCTCAATCATGGCGATTTAGCCTCCTCTCTAAAATTTTAACCAAAAACGTAAAGAACTTCACGCTGACGTAGTAAACTATGCCCGTGAAAATGACGGGCTCTGGGCTATAAAATACCGCTTGCAGGCTTTTGCTTTGCATCGTGATATCGATGACGCTGATGTAGCCTACGACTGAAGTTTCTTTAAACAGCGAGATAAATTCGTTCGCAAGCGCAGGCAGGATGTTTTTAGTCGCCTGCGGAAACACTACCTCCCGCATCGAAACGTAGTAGTTTAGACCCATAGCCCTTGCGGCTTCCATTTGTCCTTTATCGACGCTATTTATGCCGCTACGCACGATCTCTGCGACGTAGGCGGAGCTGTTTAGCCCGAGCGCGATCAAAGCGACGTAAAAGTTATCGCTCCAGGTCGCAAAAATCACGACCGAAAATATAAGAAGCTGCAAAATAATCGGCGTTCCGCGCAGGATATCTACGTACTCGTCGATGAGAAAGCTTAAAATTTTGATATTTAAAAACTTTAAAAACGCCAAAATAAAGCCCAGCGTCACGCCGATAGCCGTGCCGCCGATAGTGAGCCCCAGCGTCACGCCGTAGCTTTTAAGGTAAGCTAGACGTTGCGCCTCGTTTAACTCCGTCGGATAAAAATAGTAAACGCCCGCGGAGACGATGACGACGAAAAACAACGCCCTGAAAAATTTTTCGTTTAGCATTTCTTAAACCTTAAAAGTGTAATGAGGGTTAATCATACGAAAAAAAATATAAATTTAACCTTTTTTACGTGAAAAAATTATCTTTTAAACAAATTTATCATATTATCGTAACTTAAATTTAAAAAACTGAGGGAAATTTAATGGATTATGCATGCTATATCGCCATCGCGCTGTATTTTGGATTTTTGCTTTTCGTGGGGCGATACTCGTATAACAAAAACGCCAATATGGGCGAATATCTGCTCGACAATCGCCGCCTAGGGCCGGTCGTAACCGCGCTAAGCGCCGGAGCTAGCGATATGAGCGGCTGGATGCTGCTTGGCGTGCCGGGCGCGCTATATGCCACGGGGCTAGCTACGATTTGGATGGTTTTGGGGCTCGTTATAGGAGCGTATTGTAATTACCTATTTTTAGCAAAGCGCCTGCGTGTCTATACCGAGGTTGCTAGCGACAGCATCACGATTCCCGATTTCTTGCAAAATCGCTTTAAAGACGAGACTAAAATTTTACGCATAGTCTCAGGGCTTTTGATTTTGATATTTTTCACGCTATATGTGAGTAGCGGGATAATCGCGGGCGGCAAGAGCTTTGAGAGCTTTTTTGGATTGGATTTTAAATTTGGCGCAATTTTTACGCTGGCTATCGTCGTTTTTTACACGTTTTTCGGCGGATTTCGCGCGGTTTGCATCACGGATGCGTTTCAGGGCATGTTGATGTTTTTGGTGCTCGTCGCCGTACCCATCGTCGCGTTTTGTAATCTAAATTTGCCGGACGGCGCTACTTTTTGGAGCGAGGTGTCAAAATACGGCAAAAACCACCTAAACATCTTTTACGACCAGACTTTTTTAAGCATCTTGGGACTCATGGCGTGGGGGCTTGGCTACTTCGGACAGCCGCACATCATAGTTAGGTTTATGGCGATACGAAGCTCAAAAGAGCTAGCCCAAGCGCGCCGCATCGGCATCGGCTGGATGGCGATCGGCTTAGCCGGAGCGATGATGAGCGGACTGATCGGTTTTGTGTATTACAGCGAGTTAAATTTGCCTCTAGCAGACCCAGAGAAGGTCTTTTTGCAGCTTGGCGAGACGCTGTTTCATCCGTTTTTCGTAGGTATCATTATTTCAGCCGTGCTTTCAGCCATCATGAGTACGATCTCTAGCCAGCTTTTGGTTAGCGCAAGCTCGGTGACGCAGGATTTCGTGTTTGCCTTTTATAAAAAAGAAATCTCGCAAAAAGCTCAGGTCGCAGCTGGCAGATACGCCGTCGTGGCCGTCGCGCTAGTGGCTACCGCGCTTGCTTTTAGCTTTAACGAAAGCGTGCTAAACGTCGTGGGCTATGCATGGGCGGGCTTTGGCGCGAGCTTTGGGCCGGTGTTGCTTTTTAGCCTTTATTGGCGCAGGATGAGCGCGCTAGCGGCGCTTCTTGGTATGATAACGGGCGGAGCGACGGTGATCGCGTGGATAGCGCTCGGGCTAAATTCTTACGTTTACGAGATCTTGCCGGGCTTTGCGGTATCTTGCATCGTGATTTATCTAACAAGTCTCTACGGCGATGCGATAGACAAGATGAGCAACGAGCCAAACTCGGCCACCGTGCAGGACGAATTTGAAAAAATGAAAACGAGGCTTTAAATGCAAAGTAGCGTAAAGTGCGGCAACTGCGGCGCCGAGGTCGATGTAAATTTGGCCCTAAAAACCGAGCTTGAGCTTGAAATGAAGCAAAAAATGGCGGCGGCTAGGCGAGAATTTGATAAAGAGATCGAGGCTAAAAGAGCGCAATATAAGGAGCATCTAGACGCTTTAAGCGCAAAGGAAAAAGAATTCGACGCTAAATTTGCCGCAGCCCTAAACGCTAAAAAAACCGAGCTCGAAAATGAGATAAAAGCAAAACTCGAGGGCGAAAATTTAAACATAGTAAATGCCCTAAAAACCGAGCTTGAAGCCAAGTCAAAGCAGATAAACGAGCTAAATTTAAAGACGCTTGAGATAGAAAAGCTAAAGCGAGAAAAGAGCGAATTTGAAAGCGCGCTGATGGCAAAAACCGAGGCTGAGCTAAGCAAACGTCTAAGCGAGGAAAAAGAGCGACTAGGCAAGGCTCTAGCCGAGCAAAACGAGCTAAAATTTAAGCAAAAAGACGAGCAGCTAGAGGCGCTAAAAAAGCAGCTAAACGAGGCGCAAAGACGCATAGAGCAGGGTAGCGAGCAGCTACAAGGCGAGACGCAAGAGCTAGCCATCGAGGCGTGGCTACGGGAGAAGTTCGTATTTGACACCATAGACGAGGTCAAAAAGGGCGCAAACGGCGCGGATGTAATGCAGATCGTAAATACCCGCGAGGTGCAAAACTGCGGCAAAATCTACTACGAAAGCAAACGTACTAAAAATTTTTCAAACGAATGGATAGAAAAATTTAAGGCCGATATGCGCGCCTCAGGCGCCGACGTCGGAGTGCTAGTTAGCGAGGCGCGCCCGCGGGAGCTAGAGCGCATGGGGCTGGTTGACGGCGTATGGGTGTGCAACTACGAGGAGTTTAAGGCGCTTTGTTTCGTGCTAAGACAGGGCGTCGTGGAGCTAAATTTCGCTAGGAACTACGCGCAAAACCGCTCAAACAAGATGGAGATGCTCTACTCGTATCTCGTCAGCAACGAGTTTAAGATGCGCATCGAGGCTATCGTGGAGGGCTTTTCTGCGATGAGCGAGGAGCTGGAGCGCGAGAAAAACGCTATGAAGCGCATCTGGAAGAGCCGCGAAAAACAGATCGAAAAGGTGCGCGACAACGCGATCGAGATGTTTGGCTCGATAAAGGGAATCGCGGGAAATGCGATAGGGGAGATAAGGACGCTGGAGCTGGGGTTTGATGCGGGCGAGTTTGATTCCCCATAAACGGCGGATTTTAGAATAAATTTTTCTGCGCCCGCCGCAGTCACGGACGACC
>NZ_CALKTQ010000035.1 GCF_937997465.1 uncultured Campylobacter sp.
CCTGCCAAACGTGCATATGGAAGACATCGACCGTGCGGGCGGCCTAAGCGCCGTGATAAATGAAATTTCGCGCCGCGATAACGGGCTGCTAGACCTTGGCGCGCCGACAGTCACGGGCGAGAGCCTAGGCGAGCGCGTGGGCGCTAGCGTCATAAAAGACGAAGAGGTCATCCATAAGGTCGAAAACGCCTATTCGGACGTGGGCGGACTGGCGATTTTGTTTGGAAATTTAGCCGAGCAAGGCTGCGTCATCAAGACCGCGGGCATCATCGGCGAGCGCAAATTTAGCGGCAAAGCCGTGTGCTTTAACAGCCAAGACGAGGCGATAGAGGGCATCTCAAAGGGCAAAGTCGGCAAAGGCGACGTGGTCGTCATCCGCTACGAAGGGCCGCGCGGAGGCCCGGGCATGCAGGAGATGCTAAGTCCTACGAGCCTAATCATGGGGCGAGGCCTGGGCGCGGATGTGGCGCTCATCACGGACGGTAGGTTTAGCGGAGCTACGAGAGGGCTAAGTATCGGGCACGTAAGTCCCGAAGCGGCCGAGGGCGGCATGATCGGACTGCTACAAGACGGCGACATCATCGACATCGACGTGGATACGTACGCGATCAACGTGCGCCTAAGCGAGACTGAGATAGCCGAACGCAGGGCTAAATTTAAGCCGATAGAAAAACCGCTGCCGTATCGCTGGCTACGAATGTATCGCAAACTGGTAACGAACGCTAGCAATGGAGCGATTTTGGAGGCGTAGGACTTTATATCTAAGATATTTTGGTAAAAACGCTAGGTTCTCTTTGGTCTAAATGCACGCAAAGCGGTAGCGACTAAAGAGAACCGCTAAAACATCCTCGAAAAAGCAAAATCAGGCGGTAGATGCCGGCCGAAAATCACGGTAAAAGATATAAACGAAAACAAAAAAGATGGTTATAGATTTTATATTTTAGATAAAAATATCGCAAATTAATCTAGCTACATTTTAATTTTATTTAATAATATTTTAGCTACAATTCTTATTTTTTAGCGTCAAGTTTGACGACCACGTTTTAGGATACCTAGATGACTACCTCATAGATACGCGTTTAATCTCAAATTTTAGTCTCGCGGGGCGAGGAAATTAATACAAAGAAAATTTATGTTTAAAGAATTTAGAACGAAATATCTAACGAATTTCTGGAACGTCGGGCAGGCGATGATTATCTTAGCCATCGTTGCGACCGTGTATTTTGGGATTTTTGGCGGCGGATGGGCGGTGACCGGCGAGATGACGCGCTGGGGCGGCGAGTTTTTGGAGCTTTTCGGGATGGATCTTAGCGGCTACTCCTACTACAAGATCACGAACCTTGACGGCAACCCGCTCACGCGCTTTGAGGGGCTTATGCTAATAGGCATGTTCGTCGGCGCTACGATCGCGGCATTTATGGCAAACAAAGTCAAATTTCGCCTACCCGCAAGCAAAATTCGCGTTTTTCAAGCTATCGTCGGCGGCTTGCTTTCGGGATTTGGCGCGCGTCTAGCCTTTGGCTGCAACTTGCTTGATTTTTTCACCGGACTGCCGTATTTTTCGCTACATACGTGGCTTTTTGCCGTATTTATGGTGCTTGGCATCTACGTCGCCGTCAAGGTCGGCAAGCTGCCTATCTTTATGCCTAAAACCGAACTTAAAAACTTCGGCCCAAAAGGCAAAGGCACGACGCACGACAAAGGCCGCGCCGACCGAAATTTTGCCATCGGCGTGATTATCGCGATTTTAGCGATTATCTGGTTTGCGTATCTTTTGATGCAGGCGCCGGCGCTCGATCTAAAAGTTAAAGCTAGCATCTTGCCGCTTGGACTGCTTTTCGGGCTGATTTTCGGCTTTATCATCTCAAAGGGTCAAATTTGCTTTACTTCGTGCTTTCGCGACCTGTTTTTATTCGGCAGGGACGTTGCGACGAAGGGCGCTTTTTACGGCATGATAATCGCCACGCTCATCGTTTTCGTGCTGATGCTAAACGGCTACGTCGGCAAGGTTACGAATTTCTCGCCGGCGGTTGCGATCGGAGCGTTTTTATTCGGCTTTGGTATCGTATTTGCGGGCGGCTGCGAGTGCGGCTGGACGTATAGAGCCACCGAGGGGCAGCTACACTTTATGATCGTTGGGGTCGCAAACGTCGTAGGAACTATGGTGCTAGCCCTTAGCTACGATCTTATCCCGGCATGGATCAAAGACGGCCCGAAAATCCAGCTTTTAGAGGTATTCGGTCCGCTGGGCGGCTTAGCGGTAAATTTATGTTTATTCGTTTCGGCGCTGCTGCTGGTGTTTATCTACAAACGAAATTTCTTCGCCAAAGGAGGCTACTAAGATGCATGAAGACGATTTTGAAATAAGCTATACGCTCGATATCCTAGGCGAGGCTTGCCCTATGCCCGCCGTCGCGACGCTAGAAATCCTACCGAAAATGAAAAGCGGCGAGGTGCTAGAAGTGCTTTGCGACTGCCCGCAGGCGATAAACTCGATCCCTTACGACGCGAGAAACAGGGGCTTTGAAGTGCTTAAAATCGAGCAAGACGGTCCGACGCTTAGATTTATCATCAAAAAGCCTTAGTTTAAATTTAGGCGCAGAGCAGGGTTTAGTCGCGCCCTGCTCTATTTTGCTACGGCGGGCGGGTAAATTTACCGCTTGCAAAGTAAATTTTGCTCGCCCGGGCGCGTTTTGTTTATCTTGCGCGCTTAAATTTATGATTCGTGCAGTATTTTGCGTTGTCGTTTTCGCCATGCCGAAATTTACCTGCCGCGCGCGTATTTCGTACTTTTGCGTTTAAATTCGCAACCCGGAAAAACTCGGAGTAAATTTAAAGCGCAAAATTTACAATTCGGCAAATCAGATCCGCTTTACCAAAGCGCCGAAATTTACCAATTTATCTCGCAGCGGTTAAATTTAAACCGGCGCATTTTCGTATCTTGCTAGCGCCGAATTTAGCCGCAAATTTACTCAAATTTACTTCGCCAACTCAAAAATCTCTTTGATGTTTTCCTTTGTGTAGAGCTTATCTTTGCGCCAGTTTGCCGCGTAGTCGTGGGCTAAATTTACGACTTCTTCTAGCGTTTCGCCCTCTATGCCGACAGCTTTTAGGTTAACTGGAGCTCCGATTTTACTAAGCCACGCTTTAAAGGCGGCGATGCCTTCATCGGCTGAGTTTACGCCGAAAATCTCGCGTGCAAAACGCTCGAATGCGCCCAAATTTCGGCTCTTGTACCACTTCATCCAGGCAGGTATTATGACCGCTAGACCCGCTCCGTGCGCACAGTTTACGACCGCGCTCATGGCGTGCTCTAGCATGTGGTTTGGGTAGGAGTAGCCGTGCGTGCCGACGTATGTTAGGCCGTTTAGCGCCATCGTCGCCGCCCAGGCAAACTCGGCTCTGGCATCGTAGTCGTCGGGATTAGCTAATAAAATTTCAGTCGTTTTCATCACGGTTTTGATGTTGGACTCGATGTAGAGGTTGATGATATCAGGCTGCACGCTAGCAGTAAAGTATCCCTCGATGCTGTGCGCGATGACGTCGGCAGCGGAGTATGCCAGGTACTCGCGGCTAACGCTAGCTTGCAGCTGAGGGTTTACGACCGAGACTAGCGGATATAGCACGTCGCCGTGGATAGAGAATTTTTGTTTTGTGGCTTCGTTTGTCACGACTGCGCCCGAGTTCATCTCACTACCCGTCGCCGCAAGGGTGATGACGTCAAAAATTTTTAGCGCGCGGCTCGGGTTCTTGCCCGTGAAAAAGTCCCACACGTCGCCCTCATATAGCGCGCCCGCGGCGATGGCTTTGGCGCTATCTAGACAGGAGCCTCCGCCTACGCTTAGCACGCTGTCGGCGTTAAATTTCTTAGCTAGCTCGATGCCTTCGTAAACTTTGGTTAGCACGGGGTTGCTAACTACGCCGCCAAGCTCTATAAACTCTATGCCGTTTTCTTTTAGGCTCGCTGCGACCGTATCGAAGAGTCCGTCTTTTTTGATGCGTTCGCTGCCGTAGATCAGTAGGGTTCTTTTAGCGTCAAATTCGCGCATATAAAGCCCAACATTTCGCTCTTTGCCTCTGCCGAATTGTATTTTAGTGGGGTTGTGAAAAGTGAAGTCAAACATCTCGTTCTCCTTAAAATTTTAGCCTCATTATAGCGATAAAAGCTAAAATTTAAGTAGAACGAGATTTACGGATCAGCGCTTATTCGCGCAAATTTCCAAAGTATTTGTCGCTATTTTTCTCGACGTGCTTGATGTTAAAATGGACGAATTTATATCCGCCAAAAAGCGCCAAAACCCAAAGAAAAAGAAAAACTATCGCTTCTATCATTTTTATCCTTAATATGCGTGATGATCGTGCTTGATCTCGTCCGCGGTGATCTTTTTGCTGTCCATCGCGCGCCAGACGACGAAAATATAGCCCAGAACAAATGGCACTAGCAGGCTCACGTAGGCCATGACGTTTAGCGTGTAGTGGCTAGAGCTTGCGTTTTTGATGGTTAGCGAGCTTTGCAAATTTGAAAACGACGGATAAAACGCCGTGTCCGCAAGCCCGGCTATCAAAAATAGTCCCGTAACCGTTAGCACTACGCCCGCGCCGTAAGGCACTACGCCGTAGATGCTAGTCGTAAATGCGCCTTTAAATATACCAAAAAGCACGAGTCCGACGCCTATAACTATCATCGCTGCAACAAGCGGCATCTGTAGTAAATTTAGAGCGTATTTAAAGCCCACTAGGCTCACTACGCCGCTCTCGTCGTATGCAAAACCGGTCTTGGTAAATATCCAAGCGATGAATATCAAAAAGAACGGCAAAAACAAAATAGTATTTTTTAGCGCCGCTTTTCTGGCGCTGGCTCTTATCTCCTCATCGTCGATATTGTTGATGAGGTAGAGCGCTCCGCCCACGCGAGAGAGAAAAAATACCGCGATGCCTAGCGGATAGAGCATGATGTTGCCAAGCGCCTCAAGTCCGCGAAACGGCGTTTGCCACTGTACGAAGTTGTGCTCGTTTAGTAAAAAGTCGCTGCCAGAAAAAAACGTGCTAACTGCCATGCCGATGAGTATAACGCCTAAAGAGCCGTTTATGAAAAGGAAAATTTCATAGGTTTTTTGACCTAGGAAGTTGTCCGGTTTTTTTCGGTACTCGTAGCTCACGGCTTGGAGGATAAAGCAAAACAAAATCGCCAGCCACACCCAGTACGCGCCGCCGAAGCTTGTGGCGTAAAACAGCGGAAACGCCGCAAAGCACGCGCCGCCGAACATTACGAGCGTTGTAAAAGTAAGCTCCCATTTGCGCCCGATAGAATTTATCACCATGTCCTTTTGCAGCTCGTTTTTGCAAAGTCCGAAAAGCAGCGTCTGTCCGCCCTGAACGAACATCATAAACACCAGCAAACCGCCTAGCAAGCTAACTACGCACCACCAGTAAATTTGTAAAAATTCTAAACTAAGCATGGT
>NZ_CALKTQ010000036.1 GCF_937997465.1 uncultured Campylobacter sp.
CAATATCTTCAGCAAATACCGAAAACAATGTCTTTTTTAGCGTTTTACCTTTTGAACTAAAACAATTTATCCATCAAATTTCATGCTAAATTTAACGGATAATTTTTATGCTTATTTTGCTAAATATTTTGCTCGTTATCGTATGTTTTTTGGGGCAATTTTTTGAAGTAACTAAGTTGATGAAAAATGCAGGAATAAAATAGAGCTTTTAATTAGCCCTACTTTTTATGCTTTTTAGGATAGTCAAAAAACAGAGCTTTTGCGCCGTGTTCTTTTAGCTCCTTGAAGCTGCCGTCAAATTCGACGCAAAAGATGCCGCATGTGGGTATATTCCCGATCGCAGCATCGCTTAAAAGCTCACAAATTTCAGTTATCGCGTCGTTGTGCGCTATAACAAATACGCTTTGAAATTTGTCGTCAAATTCCCTTATAAAGGCTAAAAGCTCGTGTGTTTGCGCGCCGTATAGCTCGTCTTTAAATTTGATTTTTTTCTTAAATTTGATCGCTTCGGCTAGCTTTTGGGCCGTTTTGGCGCAGCGTTTGGCAGAGCTTGAAAATATCGCATCCGCCCTCACCTCGTGCTTTTTTAGCCGTTCGCATATCAGAGCCAGATCCTTTTTGCCTCGCTCGCTTAGGTCGCGCTCAAAGTCGCTACCCTCACCCTCATCTACGGCTTTTGCGTGCCTGATAAAGTAGATTTTTTTCATTTTATTCCGCCTTTCCGGCTTTTGCTATATTTTTTATATGCTCGATTTCCTCCTCGCTAAAGCCTGATTTTAGGCGCGCGCTCACGTTTAATTCGCGAGACTGCAAAAATGCTTTAGGGTAGATTTTTTGCACGATTTGCGCGTATATTTCGGGGCTTACGCCCTCTTTTTCGCAGGCAAATTTAAACCAACGATCGCCCTTTGAGACGTGCGAGATTTCCTCATCTAAAATGACTTGCAAAATTTCGCAAAGTTGCGCCTTTCCCTCGTCTTTTTCGCGCTCGGTTTCCAGCTTTTTTAGCATAAAAGCGTTTGCGTCAAGGCCGTTTGCCTCCATATATCTAGGCAGCACCGCCATGCGCTCAAGCAGCGACGCGGAGGTATTTTGCAAAGCGATAAAAAGCCCGTCGTGTACGGCAAAATCGCCGTATTTCACGTCAAATTTAGCCATGTGCTCCTCAATCATCTTAAAGTGCCTGATCTCATCCTGCACGACCTCTAGCCAGTCGTCATAGTAGGCTTTTGGCAGCGCGCGGAAGCGATACGCCGCATCTAGCGCGATATCTACGGCGCTGTATTCGATGTGTGCGATCGAGTGCAGGAAGGCTTTTTGTTTGTCCGCTTGCTTTTTGCCGCCGATTTCTCTCATCGCTACAACCTCGCAAAATGCCGCGTAGCTTGGACGTTCGAGCTGTTTTATCTCGTCAAATTTACCGCCCTCTTCTATTTGCGCGTCAAATTTACCAGCCTTGTATTCGGCGTAAAATCGTTTAAATTTGTCAAATTTAAGCTCCTTGTCGCCGCACTCTAAAATTTCCCAAATTTGATCGAAAAATCTCATTTTATCACCTTAAATTTTACCCCGAAATATCCTAAAGCAAAGCCGATAATATGCGCGTACCAGGCGACGTTTACGCCCATGGCTACGGGGGCGAAGCTCATTAGCAAGATAGCGATTATTAGCCCTTTTCTACTACTCGCGTCCAAAAACGCCAAAACGCCCAGCAGCAGACTGATCGCGCCGCTAGCCCCGACTAAATTTATAAAAGTTCCGTTAGTTTTAAACATAACATAAATGTAAACAAAGCTAAGCAGCGAGGTCAAAACGCCTCCGACGCAGTAAACGACGGCGAATTTTTCGCTACCGTAGTACCGCTCAAGAAGCGAGCCAAACTGATACAAAACCGCCATATTCATCAGTAGATGGGCCAAATTTGCATGCATAAACATCGAGGTTACAGGTTGCCATACGAAAAGCCCGTCTATAAAAAACATATTTAGCCCAAGCATCGCGTTAGTGCCGCAAATGCCGCAGTAAACGGCAAAAAATATTAGACAATTTAGCGCGATGAGCGATATCGTAGCTTTCAAAAACGGCTCCTTTTTAAAGGCTTTATCATATAAAATTTAGACATAAATTTAGCTAAAAACTAACCTTGCCAAAGCCGGCGAATCTGTTTGACGTTAGGCAGTTAGCGTCGCCGCCCTTGCACGCTACGATGTAGGAATTCACCTCTTTGCCGCCTATTTTGTGGCTATTTTTTTGAAATAGATTTATAAATCCGCTTTTGTTTTTGCCTCTGGTATTATGCATAAATCTTATAGTTCCGTCGTCCTCTATGCGGTCTATGATGCCAAGGTGAGTTATGATTTGCTTGTTTTTGCCTTTGGTTTGGCTTGTGGTGTTGTTAAAAAACACCAAATCTCCGAGCTTCGGGCTTGTTTGCGAGATCAAATTTCGTTTTTTGTAAAGATTATAAATAGCTTGCGATTTCGATCCTTGTTCGCCGTAAAATTTGAGTAAATTTGTCTCGGAAAAGTAAAGGTTATTTATGTTTTTATTTACGAGCGAGACGAAGCCCGAGCAGTCTCCGCCGTCTTTTTTGCCCAAAAATCCTTGCATAAAATTTGAAAGCGCGATGCCGCCAAGGTCGTTAAACACGTCTTGCTGCGAGTTTAAGAATCTCACGTTTAAAATCTGTCCGCTTTGATCGATCGGGTAAATTTTGGGCGCATCGTTCGCGCATCCGCTAAAAATCAAAGCCGCAATCGACGCAAGCGGTAAAAAAATCGTAAAATTCATTTTGTTATCCTATTTTTTTATCTAAGGCAGCTTTTTGAGGTAAATTTTGAGTGCCGGAAACGAGCCGCCTAAAAGTAAAATTATATAAATAAATCGGTAAATATCGGCATAAATTTAAATTTATAAGCTAAATTTCACTATACTTTGGATTTTATTTAAGGATTTAAGAAATATGTATTACCTAGAAATCGAAGGAAACGCTAAACTGGGCGGCGAGGTCGCCATAAGCGGAGCGAAAAACGCCGCCCTGCCCCTGATAGCCGCGGCTCTAATCATAAAAAACGACGTGACGCTAAAAAATATGCCAAACGTCGCGGATATAAAGACATTGGCGACGCTGCTCGTAAATTTGGGCGCAAAGTGCGAATTTACGGACGATCACACGTTAAAAATCAACTCAAACTACGTTAGCTCCACGAAGGCCAACTACGACATCGTGCGTAAAATGCGCGCCTCCATCCTGGTTCTTGGCCCGCTGCTAGCTAGGTTTGGCCACTGCGAGGTGAGTCTGCCCGGCGGCTGCGCGATCGGACAAAGACCGATCGATCTACACCTGAGCGCGCTTGAAAAAATGGGTGCAAATATCGAGATAAAGCAAGGCTACGTCGTCGCCACCGCGCCTGACGGGCTAAAAGGCGCGCAGATCGTGTTTGACAAGATCACGGTAACTGGCAGCGAAAACATCATCATGGCCGCCGCGCTCGCTCACGGCACGACGCATCTAATCAACGTCGCTAAAGAGCCCGAAGTGGTGCAGCTTTGTGAGGTTTTGGCAGCTGGCGGCGTGAAGATCGAGGGTATCGGCACGGATGAGCTCGTGATCGAGGGTACGGATAGGCGCCTGCTGGATGTGGGCGAGATAACGGTTATCCCCGATAGGATCGAGGCGGGCACGTATCTTTGCGCCGGGGCGATCACGAACTCGCAAGTAACTATCGCGAACGCCAACGCCGCGCATATTAGGGCCGTGCTTACTAAATTTAACCAAATGGGCTTTGAAACCGTCGTAGACGGCGACAAAATCACGATAATGCCGGCTAAAAACGTAAATCCCGTCGAGATCGTGACGACGGAGTTTCCGGGATTTCCGACCGATATGCAGGCGCAGTTTATGGCGCTCTCGCTCGTGGCAAACGGCGTTAGCACGATCGACGAGAGGCTTTTTGAGAACCGCTTTATGCACGTTAGCGAGCTCACGCGTATGGGTGCGGATATCCGCCTAAACGGCCACATCGCGACGATCTACGGCGGAGGCGAGATAAACGCCGCAGACGTGATGGCTACCGATCTGCGCGCAAGCTCGGCCCTAGTGCTAGCTGCCCTTGCTGCAAACGGAACTAGCCGCGTGCATAGAATTTATCACCTGGATAGAGGCTACGAGGGGCTAGAGCGCAAGCTAGCGGCTCTGGGCGCAAAAATACGCAGGCTGGAGGAGTAAAATGACGCTAGAGCTTGCTCAAAATTTGATCTTAGAAAAAGCTAAATTTGACGGCTACGGCGAGTTTGTGAGCCTTGAGCGCGCTACGGGTAAAGTTTTAGCCCAGGATGTAGTCGCGGTTAAAAATTTGCCCTCTTTTGATAATGCCGCGATGGACGGCTACGCCCTTAAATTTGATGATTTTGATCAGCCTTTAGGCGTCGCGGCAACCGTGCTGGCGGGCGATGAGGCTGAGATCGCGCTAAAAAAAGGCGAATGCGTAAAGATAATGACCGGCGCAAAAATGCCCATAAATGCCGACACGGTCGTGCCTTTTGAGGATGCGGTTTTGCAGGACGGCAAGCTCTCGCCGCAAAGCAAAGTCAAAAAATTTAACGCCCTAAGATACAAAGGCGAAGAGGTCAAAGCGGGTGAAATTTTGCTAAAAAAAGGCGAAATTTTAATGCCTGCAAGGGTTATGATGCTAGCCGCTCAGGGCATCTACTGCGTCTGCGTAGAGCGCGAGCTAAAGATCGGTATATTTTCAAGCGGCGACGAAGTGGTCGAGCCGTGGCAAAACGCGAGCGAGGAGCAAATTTACAACGCAAACGGCGCCGGCATCGCGTCACTGCTTCAAAGCTTCGGCTTTGCTAGCTCGTATGCGGGCATCATAAAAGACGACTTAGAAAGCACCACTCGCGCGCTTGAAACGGCTGAATTTGACGTAATCATAACAAGCGGCGGAGCAAGCAAGGGCGAGGCTGATTTTATGAAAACGGCGCTTTTAAATTTGGGCTTTAGCGAGCTTTTTGACGGAGTAAATATCCGACCAGGACGACCGAGCAAAGCCTTTATAAAAGGTAAAAAAATCGTTTTTATCCTGCCGGGAAATCCAATGGCGGCATTTTTGATGTGTTTTTTGCTAGTCGTTCCTTTTTTAAAGGGCGCGCGGCTAGAAAAATTTGACGCCGTCCTAAATCAAGACGTAAAAGTAAAATCTGGACGCCAAAATATCGTGCTGGGTAGCTTTTGCGAGGGTAAATTTAGCGTGACGGATAATAATAAATTCGGCTCTGGCATGATAACTCCGCTCATCAAAAGTAACGCCGTTTTGGTAACAAACGAAAGTCTCGGCGAGCTAAAAATGGGCGAAATCGTAAAAATTTTGAAATTTTCTTGACAAATGAAAACGTTTTTGCTAAAATTGCGACTTCTTAAACGGTGCGGGAATAGCTCAGGGGTAGAGCACAACCTT
>NZ_CALKTQ010000037.1 GCF_937997465.1 uncultured Campylobacter sp.
ACCTAGCAGGCGAAATTTACAACGACGACGAGGGCGTAAAACTAACGCTTTGCGGCTCACACAAGCAGATAGAAGAGTTTGAAAAAGCTCTGCACGAGGAGCTACCAAGCCTCGCTCGCATCGACGAGATGCGAAAAACCGAGCTAGAGGGCGCGAAATTTGACGAGTTTAAGATAGTCGCCTCAAAATCAGCTAAAAAGCACGCGCCTATCTTGCCCGATTTTGCCCTTTGCGCAGACTGCGAGCGCGAGTTTTACGACCCTGCAGACCCGAGGTATCATTATCCTTTTATCAACTGCACCAACTGCGGCCCGAGGTTTTCTATTATCGAGTCGCTGCCTTACGACCGCGCAAACACGACGATGAACGCGTTTAAGATGTGCAAATTTTGCAGCGGCGAATACAAAAATCCGCTAAATCGCCGCTATCACGCACAGCCCGTTTCCTGCCCAAACTGCGGGCCTAGGCTTGCTTTAAAAGATAAATTCGGGCGAGTTTTAGCACGGGATAACGAAAGCGCAAAGCAGGCCGCGCGTCTCATAAACGAGGGTAAAATTTTAGCCGTAAAGGGGCTTGGCGGATTTCATCTGATGTGCCGTTTAAAGGAGGATACGGTAGGGCTGCTAAGAGAGCGCAAAAAGCGACCTAAAAAGCCATTTGCCGTGATGTGCAAAGACCTCGCGCGCGCTAAAAAATACGCTCAAATTTCGCCCGAGGAGCAGCGCCTTTTAAGCTCAAATTTAAAACCGATCGTCGTTTTACAAAGCTTGCCTGGCGTGCCGGTTCCGTCAAATTTAGCGCCAGGACTAAATAAAATCGGCATATTTTTGCCATACACGGGCGTTCATCTTTTGCTTTTTGAGTACTTAGATGGCGACGTGATCGCTACCTCGGCCAATGTCTCGGGCGAGCCCATCATATATGGCGAAAAAGACCTGCGAGAAAAGCTTGGCTGTGTGATAGATTTTTATCTGGATAACGACCGCGAGATACACTCGCCAAGCGACGATAGTATCGCATTCGTAGCAGACGGCGAGCCTGTTTTTATCCGCACGAGCCGCGGCGTGCATCCCAAATTTATCCGCACGAAATTTAAGAGCGAAAAGACCGTTTTAGCCGTCGGAGCGGAGCTAAAAAATCAGTTTGCGATCTTTAAGGACGGCGAGCTGATGATAAGCCCGTATATCGGCGACCTGAAAAACGTCGCGACCTATGAGCGGTTTTGCGCGCTAATCAAGTTTTTTAGCGAGATTTACGAGCTAAAATTTGATGAGATCGCGGCTGATTTGCATCCGCATTTTTTAAACTTGAAGTGGGCGCGCGAGTACTCCGCAAATTTCGGCTCCAAAATCACGCAAATCCAGCACCATCATGCGCATTTGCTTTCGGTGATTTTAGAAAACGATCTGGACGCAAAGCGCGAGTATCTGGGCTTTTGCTTTGACGGTACGGGATACGGCGCGGACGGGAGCGTCTGGGGCGGAGAGATCCTAAAAGTGCGCGGCAAAGAGTACGAGCGAGTTTGCAGATTTGACGAAATTTTACTGATCGGCGGCGAAGCTAGCGTGAAAAATATCTGGCAGATTGCTTATGCCGCAATTTTAAAATATGATTTAGAGAGCGAGGCGGAGGCGTTTTTGGCCAAATTTGAGCCAGCCAAGCGAAAAAATCTAAAAATCCTGCACGAAAAGCAAATAAACTGCGTCAAAACCAGCTCACTTGGACGCATATTTGACGCATTTGCGGCGGTGATCCTCGGGCTTGATAGCATCAGCTATGAGGGCGAGGCAGGGATGAGCCTAGAAGCGCTTTATGATGCAAATTTAGACGCTTGCTACGAGTTTGAAATCATGAACGACAAAATTTGCTTTAAAGAGGCCTTTAAAAGAGCTTTAAAAGACGATGCAAAAACGGCTGCAACGGGCTTTATAAAAGGGCTGGCAAAGCTCGTAGCGGACGTAGCTTGCGCGCAGCCTAACGACGTCTTGCTCGCAGGCGGAGTTTTTCAAAATAAGGCCCTGCTTGAAAATGTAATTTTAATTCTTAAGCAAAAAAGTAAGAAGTATTACATAAATAAGAACTTTTCGTCAAACGACTCTTCGGTAGCTATCGGTCAGATCGCGCTTACATTAATTTAAATTAAAGTTTTCTGATGTATAATAACTAATAATTTCTTTAAGGAGGCGATAGTGGAAAACATCATAAGATTTAGCGTCTCGTTGCCAAAGCAGTTATTAGACGAACTTGACAACAAAATAGGCGCTCAGGGCTATGCTTCGAGAAGCGAATTTACTCGCGATCTGATTAGGGAAAAAATAGTAAATGACAGCTGGAAAGACGCGGACGAGGATCTCATCGGCGTTTTGACGCTCATCTATTTGCACCACCAAAACGACCTCGTCGTGAAAATGATGGACATCGAGCACCAGGCAAATTTGCACATCGCCTGCACGACTCACGTCCATATAGATCACGACAACTGCCTGGAGACTCTCATACTGCGCGGTAAAGCGGGAGCTATCGAGAAATTTTCGGAAAAAATGGGCGGACTAAAAGGGGTTAAATTTTCAAAACTAACCAAAGCAGCCGTCCCGCGCTCATAATGCTTAAGATGTGGGCAAGCTTGATAAGCCATATCAAATTTGCCCGCAAAAGTCTCTCTTTTATCACGCATTTATCTCTTTAACGCTAAAATTATCAGGATTTATCACTATTTTTATTTCAAGGTTAAAATTTGAAACATATCTCTTTTAAAAATTTCGTCCAAAACGAGGCTAGTTCGGGTATCTTGCTCATCCTCGCCGCGATTTTTGCGATGATATTTCAAAACGGCTTTTTGAGCGAATTTTATAACTCATTTTTACGCATAAACATGGGCGTGGTTTTTGGCGAATTTAGCCTGCAAAAGCCGCTTATTTTATGGGTAAACGACGGGCTCATGGCGGTATTTTTCTTTCTTTTAGGGCTGGAGCTAAAGCGCGAGATAATCGAGGGCGAGATGCGAAATCCCGCTCAGATCGTGCTGCCTACCGTGGGTGCGGTCGGCGGCATAGTCATGCCAGCGCTCGTTTTTTACGCGTTTAACCACGCCGATGCTTTTGCGCTAAAAGGCTGGGCGATCCCGACTGCGACAGATACGGCGTTTGCGCTGGGGCTTATCATGATCCTTGGCAAAAGAGTGCCGGCGAGTCTTAAAATTTTCCTCGTGACGCTCTCTATCATCGACGACGTTTGCGCGATTTTAATAATGGCGATATTTTACAGCGGACATCTCTCAGCAGTATCGTTTATAGTTGCCGGAGCGGCTACTTTGGGGCTTTTAGCCTTAAATTTAGCCGGCGTAAATAAAAAAGCCTGCTACGTGATTTTGGGCATTATCCTTTGGGTGAGCGTGCTAAAATCAGGCGTGCATGCGACGCTAGCTGGCGTCGTGGCGGCATTTTTCATACCGCTTAAGGCAAAAGACGGCGAGGGCTCGATGCTAAAGCAGATCGAGCATGACTTGCACGGTTACGTCGCCTTTTTCGTGTTACCGGTGTTTGCCTTCGTAAACGCTGGCATCTCGCTAAAAGGTATCGGGCTGGAGCAGATTTTCCACCCCGTATCGCTGGGCGTCATATTGGGGCTGTTTGCAGGCAAGCAGCTTGGGGTGTTTGGATTTTGCTTTCTTGCGATCAAATTTAAGCTCGCAAAGCTACCCAAATACTGCAATCTGGCTCAGTTTTACGGCCTTTGTTTGCTTACTGGTATCGGCTTTACGATGAGTCTTTTTATAAATTCGCTCTCATATCACGACACCTACGAGTTTGCGTACGCCGATAAGCTTGCGGTACTTATCGCGTCGCTGATCTCGGGCGGGGCGGGTTATGCGGTGCTCTACTGGGTCGGGCGACACAGGATAATGAAATGCGTGGAGTAGAAAAATGATGATATTTTATAAAAATTTTCTCGCTGACGAGCTTGCGAAGTGGCGAGAGGACGGGCTAATAAGCGATGAGGCGGCGCGCAAGATAGCTGCTAGATACGATATAGATTTATCGGGCGCAAACGAGCGGCGAAGCTTTATATTAAAGCTCGTAGCGTATCTGTTTTTGGCGCTTTCGCTATTTACGCTTGTGGGCGCAAACTGGGAGGAGCTGCCGCGCGCAGTGAGGCTAATCATCGTGCTTGGCATACTCGCAGTGGTAAATTTTAGCGGAGTTTTGGCGCAGAAAAACGGCAAAGAGACGCAGGCTACGACGCTGTTTTTTCTAGGGAACTTTTGCTACGGCGCGGCGATCGTTTTAGTCGCGCAAATTTACCATCTAGGCGAGCATATGCCAAACGGCGTGCTGCTGTGGGCGGTCGGAGCTTTGGCACTTGGACTTGCTACGCGCAAGTCCATCATCACGCTTCAGGCTCTTATTTTGGGACTTGTTTGGTTTTTGATGGAGTTTGAGTTTAGCGGCGTTTCGCACGGATTTTTGCTGTTTATCGTAGCTTCGGCTGCGGTGCTTTGGCGCGACGATTCGCGACTACTTGCTGGCGCGCTTTTTGCGAGCGTGTTTGCTTATATCGTCTCTTTCGTGCTTTACGAGCGGTATTTTCTAGCTGATTTGCGCGTGGACGACGCGTTTTACGGCGTTCATTTTTTTGCTCTTAGCTACTGCTTGCTAGCCGTTTGCGCTTCGTTTTTGCTTGAGAGAGCGGGTAAATTTGAACTCGCGTTTTATCTCAAAACCGTCGGCATCGTCTGCGGCGCTGGCATCTTGTGTTTTGATATGTCGCTTTACGAGGACTTGCATTTTTCGTGTCCGTGGCCTTATGGCACGCAGAGTTATGAGAATGTTTTGAACGGCGTTACATTTTTAAAAAGCGTGTTTGGAGCGCTGTTTATGGCTTTTTGCGCGGCCTCTTTGGGACTTGCGTTTTACTTTAAAAAATACGCCGCCGCAACGGTCGGAGCGCTTTTGGTTGCGCTACCGTTTATCTTGGACGCGTTTGCGGGCTATGAGGAGGGCGTGTTTTCGCTCATCGGCGTTTGCGTCGCGGTCGCTCTTATCAAGCAAAATAATATGAAATTTGGCGTCGCGCTTATCTTTTGGGTGGCGTTCGTGCGCTACGTCGATCTAGTCGGCGATTACGTCAGCGCCAGCGCGCTATTTTTGGTATTTGCGCTCGTAGTGCTCGGGGTCTCTAAGATATCTAAAAAAAGGAGCGCGAGATGAAACTAAAGCTGATTTTTGCCGCCGCTGTATTTCAAATTTTAGCCGTGATAGCGATGCTTGCGTATGCGTACGCGCCGATATATTTTGGCAAAGAGATCTTGCTACGAACTACGGTTTACGATCCGCGCGATATGTTTCGCGGCGATTACGTGCGCCTTAGCTACGGGTTTGCGAGCGTTTACGAGCTGGACAAAAGAGACTCAAATTTGAGCAAAAGGCAGCAGCTGCACGGCACAAAAATTTACGCTATCTTAAAGCAGGACAAAGATGGCAAGTATAAATTTGATAGATATAGCTTCGAGCGGCCTAGCGGCGGTACGTTTTTAGCTGGAAGGGTTGATTATAATACCGCAAATTTTGGCATCGAGGCCTTTTTTATGCCGCCTAAAAAGGCGCAGCAGATGGAGCGAGATATGATGGAGTTTAACGCCACCGCCGTAATCAGCGTGATGGATAACGGCAAAGCTTGCATCAAAGATATCGTGCTAGAAAAACCAAACGTTGGCAAGTCTCGCGGACATTAAATTTATCGGCAAAGAGGGCTAAATTTGACTAGACTTATCCGAAGTCAAATTTAGCCTGAGCCGTCAAATTTGACGCGGCTTAAATTTGAGTCAAATTTGACCGATCTCGCCTCCGCCGCAAAAATCTCAAAATATAAATAAAACGCAACGAAATAATATCCGCAAGGTATGAAACTAAAGCAATTTTTTAACATCTAAGAGTATAATAACCCCAAAAATCGCTAAGGAGAAACAAAATGTGTAAAGATTGCGGATGCTCGCTGGGCGGACACGACCACACCCATACTCACGCGGACGGCACGACTCACTCACATTCTCACGATCACGGCGCCGAGCACGGACACGGCGCGGCTCACGAGCATAGTCACGGCCACGCGCACCCTGCGCTAAACGACAGTAAAACCGTCGAAGTGATAACGAAAATTTTATCCCAAAACGACGAAGAGGCCGCGCACAATCGCGCTCATTTGGACGAGCACGGGATTTTATGCGTAAATCTCATGAGCAGCCCCGGCAGCGGAAAAACCACGCTTCTTGAAGCCACGATAAAAAGCGGTAAATTTAAAATCGGCGTCGTCGAAGGCGATCTAGAAACCAACCAAGACGCCGACCGCATCATAAAAGCAGGCGGCAAAGCCCATCAGATCACGACCGGGCAGGCATGTCATCTCGATGCCTTTATGGTGCACGAGGGGCTTCATCATCTGCCGCTAGAGGGCCTTGATATAGTTTTCGTTGAAAACGTCGGCAACCTCGTTTGCCCGGCTAGCTACGACGTGGGCTCGCACTTTAACGTAGTGCTGCTATCGGTGCCGGAGGGCGACGATAAGGTAGCCAAATACCCGGTAATGTTTCGCGCCGCCGATCTCATCGTGATAACCAAAACTTCGCTGTTGCCGCATTTTGAATTTGACGTTAAAAAAGTCGTCAAAGAGGCTCGCAAGCTAAATCCGAAGGTCGATGTTATCGAGCTAGATGCAAAAACCGGCGAAGGTATGGAGAAGTGGCTAAATTTCTTAAAATTTAAAAAAGAGCTTAGATAATGTGCCTCTCAATCCCGTCAAAAGTAATCGCGATCGACGAAGATAATGTCGCTACCGTAGAGACGCTAGGCGTGAGTCGCCGCGTGAGCCTAGATCTCATCGCCGAGCCCGTGGCCGTGGGCGAATACGTACTCATCCACGTCGGCTACGCGATGGAAAAAATCGATACGAAATTTGCGCTAGAGAGTATCGAAATCTACCGCCAAATCGCCAAAGATATGGAGAGCGGCCAGATCGGCGCGGACGAAGGCGACGCCGGGTTAGGCGCTATGCAAGCGGCGGCAAACGAACCAAACGCAAAGGAAAAAGCGTGAATCTAATCAATGATTTTCGCGATAAAGAGCTTATTTTAGCGCTTTCCAAACTCATCAAAAAAGAGAGCGTAAAGCCGCTAAATATCATGGAAATTTGCGGCGGACACACGCACTCGATCATGAAATTTGGCCTGCCGCAGCTAGTTGGCGAACATATAAATTTCGTCCACGGCCCGGGCTGTCCCGTCTGCGTGATGCCAAGGAGCCGCATCGACGAGGCTATCAAGCTAGCCCAGATGCCAGGCGTGATCCTCTGCACTCTAGCCGATATGCTCAGAGTCCCAGGCTCCTCGACCAGCCTGCAAAAGCTGCGCGGCGAAGGTTGTGACATCAGAGCGCTATATAGCCCGCTAGACTGTATCAAAATCGCGCGCGAAAATCCCGAAAAGAGCGTGATATTTTTTGCGATCGGGTTTGAGACGACGACGCCTATGAGCGCAAATTTGGTCCAAAAAACGCTGGAGCTCGGGATAAAAAATCTATTTTTCCATATAAATCACGTTACGGTCCCCGCACCCGTGCGAGCGATCCTAAACGACGAAGACGTCAAGATCGACGCATTTTTGGGCCCTAGCCACGTGAGCGTGATCACGGGATATGGCATCTACGAGAGCATCGCGGCCGAGTATAAAAAGCCTATCGCGGTTAGCGGATTTGAGCCGCTTGATCTGATGGACGGCATCCTAAACCTCGTCCGCCAGCAAAACGCGGGCACGCACGAGGTCTATAACGAATACGCAAGAGTCGTCACGCGCGAGGGCAATCAAAAAGCAAAGGCGCTCATAGAGGAGTTTCTCGAGCCGTGCGATTTCTCGTGGCGCGGTCTTGGCGTGATCGCGCAAAGCGGTATGAAGCTGCGCTCCGAGTATGTGAAGCTTGACGCGAGAGTCAAATTTGACTGCAGCGTGCAAAGCAAAGGCGAGAGCAAGGCCTGTATCTGTCCTGAAATTTTACGCGGGCGAGCAAAGCCGTTTGACTGCAAAATTTTCGCCAAAGCCTGTACGCCAAAAACCCCCGTGGGCTCGTGCATGGTCTCTAGCGAGGGCGCATGCGCGGCATACTACAAATACGGCGACATCAAAAGCGCGGGCTAAGAGGAGGCAAATTTGAGCAAGATAATGCTAAGCCACGGCGGCGGCGGCGAGGAGATGAACTCGCTTATAAACGAGACGATTTTTAGGATATTTGATAATGAAATTTTGCGCGAGAGCAACGATAGCGCGATACTAAATTTCAGCGATCTTTGTGCGGACGGGAGTGCTAAATGCTCGGCAAATTTGACGCCTAAATTTAACGGCAAACTAGCCTTTAGCACCGATAGTTTCGTGGTTACGCCGATATTTTTTAACGGCGGCGACATCGGCAAGATCGCCGCATGCGGCACCATAAACGACCTAGCCATGGTGGGTGCTGAGGCAAAGTACCTAAGCTGCGCGCTAATAGTCGAGGAGGGGCTTGAGCTTGCCGAGCTAGAGCGCGTGCTGGGCTCGCTAGCCGCCGTCGCTCGCGAAAACGGCGTGCGGATCGTCTGCGGCGATACTAAGGTCGTACCGCGCGGCAAATGCGATAAAATTTTTATCAACACGAGCGGTATCGGCGAGATCGTCTGCGAGGGCGTGGAGCTAAAAAGCCTGCGCGCCGGCGCCAAAATCCTGATCTCTGGCGACGTGGGTAGGCACGGCGCGGTGGTACTGGCTAGCCGCGAGGAGCTTGATCTGCAAAGCGAGCTAAAAAGCGACTGCAAGGCGCTAGTGGGCGCGGTAAAGGCGCTGATTACTGGCGGCGTAAAGCCTCTTTGTATGCGCGACGCGACGCGCGGCGGTCTCTCGGCGGTGTTAAACGAATGGGCAAAATTTAGCGGCCTAGACATCCTTGTACGCGAGGAGGATATCAAGGTTAGCGACGAAGTGACGGGTGTTTGCGAGCTGTTTGGTTTTGAGCCGTATGAGCTAGCCAACGAGGGTACCTTCGTACTGGCCGTAGATGAAAAAGACGAGGCGCGCTCGCTTGAGATTTTACGCAAATTTGACGCTAACGCAGCCTCGATCGGCGAGATATTAGGCGCCGCAAACGGCCGCGTCATCTTGCAAAACGCATACGGCTCGAAGCGCTTTTTAGAAGCGCCAAAGGGCGAGCTTTTGCCCAGGATATGCTAGGCGCGGCGATGGCTAGATCAAATTTAGATGCGCTAGATTTTCGGGTTTGCGCGGCACGAGAGCTGTCTCGCAAAAATTATCAAATTTACGCCCTAGACGCGTGTGTAAAAATAAAATCCGCTACGTCCGCAATCAAGGAAATCTGATGCATGAACTAAGTATAGTCCAAAGCCTAGTCGCGCTTTGCGAGAAAAACGCCGCCGCAAACGGCGCAAAAGAGGTCGTACGCCTTGAGGTGCGTATCGGGCGGCTAAGCGGCGTCGAGCCTCACTATCTAGAAAGTGCATTTGAAGTCTATAAAACCGGCACGATCTGCGAAAATGCCGAGCTGGCAATTATCGTGCAAAACGTCGCCGTGGAGTGCAAAAGCTGCGGTTTTAGCGGCGAGCTAAGCGAAAACGACTTCACCTGTCCGGCCTGCGGTTCGCAGGAGCTTGAGGTCACGGGCGGCGAGGATATGCACCTCATGCGCCTTGAGATGCGGTAATTTTGCCACAAATTTTAGCTCAAATTTGATGTTTAAATTTGAGCTAATTTTTAAAATTTACTTCCAAAAACGCGGCAAATTTGACGCATTTTCCACTCTTTAAAATACGGCAAAATAAATTTAAAAAGAAACTAGATGCCTAAATATTCATTTGAAACTATAGAGCAAATGCTGCTAAAATGCGTCCTTGAGGGCGGCGAGCCGGAGCTTAGCTTTCGACTGCGCGGCGCAGAGTACATGATCATCGCCTATGTGGATCGCTGTTCGTTTCAAAGATGCGCGGACGAATCCGGCGCAAACTCGAGCGGCGAGCGGTATTTCGCCACGCTGCAAGAACTCTACGCCGCGCCGCAGATAGACGGATGCTCGCTAGAGGAGCTTTGGAGCGAGGCCGATAAGTTTTACTGCTTTGATTTTGAACTGTGAGATTTTATCCGGCGGCGTAGGCAAAATGCGCGGATAAATTTGAACTAAATAAATTTGAAAGGAAATAAGTGGCTTCTGCTTGGAATTACAGCGCGAAAGAGTGCAGCGCGGACGGTAAATTTAGCGCGGAATTTGAAGGTCATGAGATAGCCATGGGCGCGCCGAGTTTGGGCGAACTACGGCTTTACGCGAGAGCTGAGGCACAAGGTTTAAATTTGAAGCGCGAAGAAAGCGAGAGCGAAAACGTAAAATTTAGCCAAAGCGGCGAGATTGATCAAATTTTACTTAGCGAGCAGGCTACGGCGTGTTTTACGTTTTCGGACGATTCGCGGTTTTTGGCATTTGCCGAGTGGACGGCCGATAAAATGCAGCTCGTAAAGGTGCTGCGGCTAGCGGATATGAGCCTAAAAACCGTTGACGGACTCCAAAGAGTTGTGGAGTTTTTATCTTTTAGGGACGGTTTGCTGGAGATTTTGGACTCGCCGATTTTTATGCCTGAAAGCTTTTGGGTGGACGTTCGCGAGCTTTTTGACGATGAGATCAAAAGCTAAATTTGACGCCGTAAAACGTCCGAGCCGCTAGCGATAAAATTTAACGATAAACCGCAATCTAGGCAAGATAGCGCCGAGCGCTAAAACTAGCCGTAAATTTGTAAAAAGCATACAAAAATCTACAGTCGGCGCGCTAATTTTATAGTGGCCGTTTTTTGCCTTGAGCGCGTTTGGCGCGTCTGCGTACTGTATCTACACCTGGTTTATCTTGCTAGCTTTGGCGCCGTTTTTATCAAATTTGACGCGGGCGCGATTTTTTTTATTTTGCGGTGCGTGATTAGGTATGGCGCTCATGCTTGCCGTTCAAAAATAGCAAAGAGCGCAAATTTGATTAAATTTGTCGGGAGTACGCGAGTGCCGCTTATGCAGATGAACGGCGCAGAGTATCAAATTTGGCTTCAAATTTAACCCGCAAACTAGCGGCGCAGACGCCTGAAATCTCGTCAAATTTACTCAAATATCAAAAACGGCGCTTCAAGTACGTTTCTGATTATTTTAAACGGCGAGAGTAGCGCGTCTTGCAGGATTTGCGTCGAGTACTGCGGCTTTTGCAGCGTTCCGCGCACCTTGATGACTGTCGAGAGCGTGCGGTCTTTGCCCAGCACGATCTGATTTATGAGCGGGATTTTGTCGATGATGGAGCTAGCGTCCTTTAGCAGCTTTAGCTCCAGATCCACGTCGATCTCTTTGGTCGCGAGATTTATCGTACCGTGTCCTCCGATATCGGCGCTCGAGCTCTCTAGCTCGATGGCTAGGAATTTTAATACATCGCCCTTTTTCTCAAATAAAATTTTGCCAAATTTCACGGGATACCCGTCCGCGCCGAAATCCGGCGTCTTAAACACGAGCAGGGACGGCACGGAGTTTAAAAACGTCAGAAGCTGGTTGTAAAACGTATAGTCTTTTAGCGTGGCGCCGATCAGCCTTACTTCGCCTTTGAATTCATCGGTGCTAGCGCCTAAAACGCGCATTTTAAAGCTGCCGCTCTCAAAGCTTTTGATGTTAAAGATCGAGTTGATAAACTCGCCTCTGATATCGTTTGCCCACATTTCAAATTTTTTGTTCGATTTTACGAGCGAAAAGTTGCCGCGAGCGGGTTTGGCATCAAATCTCACCGTCCCGCCCGCACTCTGACCGCTGTAGGCTAGCAGGTCTAGAGTTGCGTTGAAATCATTTAAAATCAGCTTCGAACCCTTGGCCTCAAACTCGATGTCGCCGTCCTTTTCGCTCAAATTTTCTCCACCGCTAAGCGCCAGATCAAGCTCCTTTATAAAAAGCTCCGTTTTGCCGCCCGAGATTTTGAAATTTAACCCGCCGCTTTTGCTCTTGCCCGTTGCGCCCTTTGCGTTTACGTCGATGGTAAAGCTATCGGCGTCGTACGGCGAGCCGTCTTTTTTGAGTAGCGGCGTTTCAAATTTGACGCCGTTAGCCTCGATGCTAAGATTTTCAAAATCCTTGGTTTTTATATTTACGCCGCCTTCAGAGATTTGTAGGCTTTTTAGCAGCGGCGAGTAGGGCAGCAGATCGCGCGCGTCGGGTAAATTTATCTCGTTTTGCGCGCCGAATCTTAAACCTACGGCGGCGGGCGAAGCGATATCTAGCTTCGTATCCTTGCCGCTAAAATCAAGCTTAGCCGCAAACGGCGTCGCGCCCAGTTTTAAAATTTCGCTCTTACCAAATGCCAAATTTAGCCCTTTTAGCGTGCCGTTTATGTCGCCTGCGAGCTTTCCAAGATCGAGATTTACCGCCGCGTCCGCGCTAAAAAAATCCATCCCCGTGTTTTTTGCATTTACCTTTAGCTTGTCGTTTAAAAGCTCGACGTCTGCGGTATCTATGTTAAATTTAGCACCCGCGATCAGAGTTTGCCCGCCGGTGATCTTAAATTTGCCCTTAGGCGTCACTTCTAGAGGATCAAATTTGATATCAAGCGCAAGTTTGGCGTCTGTTTTGCCGCTTAGCTGCTCGACGGGAACTTCGATATCGTAGGCTTTTAGTATGGAGTTTACGCTTTTGTCGTAGATGGCCGAGGTTTGCAAATTTAGCGTGAGTCCCGCGCCTTTTTCCTCGAAAATTTTATAGATTTCAAGACTGCTTCCATTTAAATTTTTGCCTTGCCATTTTGGATTTTTTAGCGTGAAAAATAGCGAGCCTTTCTTTAGCTCAACATCGACTCCCTCGGCTGTGGCGGCGGGTAGTTTTTCATGAAATTTAACCTTTACGTTTTTAGAAAATCCCTGCGCGCTAAGCTCGTTCAGATATGGTTCTTGCTTGTCTAAGTCAAATCTACCCCGAAGCGATTTTACGAAGTAGTTATCCGCCGTAATGTAGCCGTAGATCCAGCTTTTTATCTCTTTATCTAGCCCCGTTTTTGCGCCCAGCTCGTCCATAAAGCCTCTTAGGCTCGTCGCGTTTATGTCGCTTAGTTCGTATGTTAGCTCGCTTTTTTTGAGATTTACGGTAGCATTTCCGTTTAGCTCGTGGCTAGAAAACGTGCCGTTAAAATCGTAAATTTGACGCCTCAAATCGGCATTGCTAACGCCGCTTAAAGTGATGTTAAAGTCCTTAAACTCGAGTAGATAGATATTTGCAGTTATACCATCCTCGGTATCTTTGAAATTTGAGCTAACCGCCAAAAACGGGCTATCTAGATAAAAAACGTCGTCTCTGTAAAATAGCGTGGACTCGCTGTTTAAAAATTTGACGCGTTCGAGTAAGATTTCGTCAAACAGTCTATCGATCCAGACGATGTTTTTGGAGAGGTCAAGTAGCGTTTCCTCGGAGCTATCCTTGGCGCTTTGTTTAGGTATCTCTATATTTTTCGCGCGTAAAATTATTTTTTTATCGAGTTTTATATATAATTGCTCTATTTTAAAGTCGCCCGCGTCGATATTTTCTATCATGGCGCCGTGTTTTAGGACGGCTATAAAAATGACGAATATCAAAACCGCGGGGATCAAAATGCGCCAAATTTTCTTCATTATCAGCGAGATGATTTTCATATTTTTTCTGAGCTTTCTTGTTTATCTTAGCCGCCCGGTGAGCGTGAGCGAGGTCATTTTCGTGCCTCAGGGCAGTACGCTCGCGATTATATCATATCTAAGCGAAAAAAATACGGACGCAAATAAATTAGACGCCGTGATCTTGCGCGCTATGGGGCACGTGCAAGCAGGCTGGATAGACCTGGGCGCGGCAAAGCTTAGCAAGCTTGATTTTTTATACAAGCTCACGACCGCAAAAGCGGCCCTAACGCAAATAACGTTGATTCCGGGCGAAACGACGGCCGTATTTTTACAAGAGGTCGCAAAAAAGCTAAATTTGAGCGAGGCGAAGTTAAATGAATTTTACGCCAAATTTGCCCCGCTAGAGGACGGCTTTTTGGTGCCTGAAACCTACAAGGTGCCCCTTGGCGTAAACGAAGAGCAGCTAGCCGCGCATCTGGTAAATTTATCTAAAAAATCCCACGAAAAAACGGCTACCGAGCTACTTGGAAACTACGACGAAAAGCGCTGGAGCGAGTATCTCGTGACGGCCTCGGTTGTGCAAAAAGAGGCGGCAAATGAGGATGAGATGCCGCTTGTGGCCTCCGTCATCCAAAACCGCCTAAAAAAGGGCATGAAGCTGCAAATGGACGGCACGCTAAACTACGGGCTGCATTCGCACGAGACGGTCACGGCCGAGCGCATACGAAGCGATAAGAGCAAATTTAACACCTATCTAAACGAAGGCCTGCCGCCAAGTCCCGTCTGCACCGTTGGGATAGCTGCGATCAGGGCGGCGATAAGGCCCGCGCAGAGCGAGTTTTTGTACTTCGTTCGCGATAAAAAGACGGGCAAGCATAAATTTAGCGTAACCTACGAGGAGCATGTGGGCGCGATAAATTCCCAAAAATAGCCTATCAAAAGGCATTTTAATATAAATTTGGATAAGATTTTGCGAAATTTAATTAGGAGAAAAGATGAGCGACATCGTCTACACTAGAACCGACGAATCACCGCTACTTGCGAGCTACTCGCTGTTTCCGATCCTGCAGGCGTTTTTGCGCGCAGGCGGCATAGAGATAGCCCAGGCCGACATAGGGCTGGCTGCGCGTATCATCGCTGCTTTTAACGACAAGCTGCCGCCTGATCTGCGCGTAAGCGACGATCTGGAGATGCTGCGAAATTTGACGCAAGAAAAGCGCGCGAATATCATCAAGCTGCCAAATATCTCGGCAAGCTTGCCTCAGCTAAACGCCGCTATCACGGAGCTTCGCGCCAAAGGCTACGATCTACCGCCATGCCCGTCCGAGCCAAAAACGCCGGAGGAAAAAGATGCGGCCGCTAGATACGCAAAGGTGCTAGGAAGCGCGGTAAATCCGGTGCTGCGCGAGGGCAACTCGGACCGCAGATGCGTCGGTGCGGTAAAACGCTACGCCCGCGAAAATCCGTACAAAATCACTCCTTTTGAAAAAGATAGCAAAACCGAAGTCGCCTATATGAAGGGCGGAGATTTTTACTCCTCCGAGCGTTCAGTTAGCTTTGAAACGGATGAAAATTTATGCGTCGAGTTTATCTCAAAAAGCTGCGAAAAACGCGTGCTAAAAGAAAATTTAGCGGTAGAAAAAGGCGACATAATCGACGCTAGCTTTATGAGCGCGAGCAAGCTGGACGCCTTTATAAAAGAGCAAATAGCGGACGCGAAAGCAAAAAATTTGCTCTTTAGCGTGCATCTAAAAGCCTCGATGATGAAGGTGAGCGATCCCGTGATTTTCGGGCATTTCGTAAAGAATTTTTTCGCGGAGGTTTTTGAGGAGTTTGCGGATGAGCTAAAAAGCGTAAACGTCAGCGAAAACAACGGACTAAAAGACCTTTTTGCGAGGATTTTAAATTTGCCGCAAGCTACGCAGGAAAAAATCAAGGCCAAATTTGAGGAAATTTACGCAAATAGGCCAAATTTAGCGATGGTAAACTCGGCTGCAGGCGTTACAAATTTACACGTGCCTAGCGACGTCATCATCGACGCCTCGATGCCCGCGATGATAAAAAACGGCGGCAAAATGTGGGATAAAGATGGTGCGCTACGCGAAACAAAAGCCGTGATACCGGATAAAACCTACGCCGTCGTTTACGAGGCCGCGATCGCGGATATCAAGGCAAACGGCGCGCTAGATCCCGCTAAAATCGGTAGCGTCTCAAACGTAGGTCTAATGGCCAAAAAGGCCGAGGAGTACGGTAGTCACGATAAAACATTCGTGATGAGCGAAGCGGGCGAGGCGCGCGTACTAAATGCAAAAGACGAAGTTTTATTTAAATTTGAGTTAGAAAAAGGCGATATATTTAGGATGACGCAGGTCAAAGACGTCGCCGTGCGAAACTGGGTCGAGCTAGCGCTAAAACGCGCGAAAATCACGGGGCAAAAAGCGATATTTTGGCTGGACGAAAACAGGGCTCACGACCGAGAAATCCTAAAAAAGGTAAGAGCGCAGCTAGCTAGCACGGACATGAGCGGGCTTGATATAGAGATTCTCTCTCCCGCGGCCGCTTGCAAAAAATCGCTTGAGATCATGAGACGCGGCAAGTACTGCATCAGCGTCACGGGCAACGTCTTGCGCGACTATCTGACCGATCTTTTTCCGATCTTAGAGCTTGAAACTAGCGCCAAGATGCTCTCGGTCGTGCCGCTGCTAGAGGGCGGAAGTATTTTTGAGACGGGGGCGGGAGGTAGCGCACCAAGGCTCGCCGAACAGCTACTGGAGCAAAATCACCTAAGCTGGGATAGCTTGGGCGAGTTTTTGGCTATGGGAGCTAGTCTGGAGCAGTTAGCAGGCTTTAAACAAAGTCCTGAGGCGCAAATTTTAGCAGATACGCTAAATGCAGCCGTAGAGCGCTATCTAAAAGAAAATAAAGTCCCGCGGTTTGAAGTCG
>NZ_CALKTQ010000038.1 GCF_937997465.1 uncultured Campylobacter sp.
GAGCGCTGGTCTCATAAGCCGGAGGTCGAGAGTTCAAGTCTCTCTCTTGACACCATCTTTAATCCCTTTAAGAGCCGCAACGGCGCCCCAAAAAGTTCGAGATTATATCTTACTTATACTTGAAAAATAATGAAAATTAGCAAAAGCATAAAATTTACCTTCGGGCAAATGTGAGTTTTTTTGAATTTGTTGCTCCGTCTCTAAAAGATAAATTTACGCAAAGTATCTTTACCTACGAGCCTTTAAGATATTTTGGCAAAAGTTTTTTATTCGAGTCTCTTTCGCGTTTTCACATCGGTAATCCGTATCAGCATAACCTATCACATTCCGCGCAGATTCACACTATTTAGCTAAATTTTTTGATATAATCCCCCCGCTTTAAAAGCTAAAATTTAAAGGAAACATATGAAATTTATTTCTCACAAAATTTTAAAAAGCGCGGTTTTGCTGGCAGCATTGGGATCTTTTGCGACTTGCGGCGCCGAGACGCAGCAGCCTAGCGGCCACGCCATAAGCGGCGTAGCGCTATCGGCGATAGAGGAGGACAATAGGGCTAAAGAAAATTATCTAGTCATCGACGTTAGAAGCGCGGAGGAATATGCTGCAGGTCACCTAAAGCACGCGATCAACATCCCGCTCGGAGAGCTTGAAAGCAGGCTGGACGAGATAAGCGCCTACAAGGATAGAAATGTCGTGCTTTATTGCAACACCGGCAACCGCAGCGGCAAGGCGCTTGATCTGCTTAAACAAAAGGGCTTTAGTATGCTTATGAATGCGCCAGGCGTGAAGCAGTATAACTATGAGCTGTATAAGGTCGGCAGCATAAACGCGGAGGGATTTTTGAAAATAGCAAATGAGCCGAATGTGCTGATCATCGATGCTAGGCAGAAGCAGGACTACGACGCGGGGCATATGAAGGGCGCGATAAATATCCCATACGGCGAGCCTTTGGAAAACTACAAGGACGTGCTTGAGGCCAACAAAGACAAAAGGATAATCACGCACTGCTACAGCGGCAACCGCAGCGCCAAGCTAGCCAAAGCCCTAAACGAGCGAGGCTACAACGTTACAAATCTACTCGACGGCACGAAAGAGTATAATTACGAGTTGGTGAAGTAAATTAGAATTTAGGCTTTTAAAGTAAAATTTCAAAAGCCTAAATCCATAACATTATTTTTTCGCAATATTTATATATCAGAGGGAGCGCTCTAAAATTTTCTTACGCTTTTCCCAGTCACTCATATAAAGAAACAAATAATCGTAAAATTGTTTGGAGTGACTTGGGTGCACCAAATGAACAAGTTCATGAAAAACTACATATTCGATGCACGCTTTTGGTTTTTTGATGAGCTCTATGTTTAAATTTATATATGACTTATAGGGATTGCAGCTTCCCCATCTTGTTTTCATCTGCCTTATTTTTACGCTTTTGATATCTTGCTTTACTATCTTGTTAAACTCTTGCAAGATGTTAAAAAAATATAGCATCGCCTTTTCATGATACCACTCATAAATCAAATTTTCTTTTCGCTTTAGGTCGCTTTTATCTTTTACAAATAGCTCCAGATAACCTCTTTGTAGCTTTACGCGCTCCTCCTTAGACTGCACCACTTTTAACCGGTAGCTTCGCCCAAGATACCTAAAATCCTCACCGCTTACATACTCTTTTTGCGGCGTCTTAAACGAAGCAAAAAACGCCCGTTTTTGCGATATCCACTTGGCTCTTTTTTGCATGATAAATTTTATATGCTCATCGCTTGCTGAATTTGGCGCGGTTAGTATCGCTTCGCCGTTTGGTCTAACTTTTAAAGTGATATTTTTTACATCTTTTTTGATGATTTTTACGTCACTTTGCATAAAAGCTTATCCCTATACCACGGATAGTTTGATAAATTTTCTCTTTATCGTCGATAGAAACACCGTATTCATCCTCTACGTCCCAAAGAGCATCCTCCATCGCGCTTGTTATCTCATTTTCTACGTCTTTATTTTTGTGCCATTCTGGTTTTTTTGAGGCCTCTTCGTAAATTTCATAAAATTTCACGCTCAAATTTTTAGCAACCGACTCTATACCCTCAAGCTCCACATTGCCTAAAATATCAAGCAAGTTATCATAAATGGCAAACAAAATTTTCTTGCCGTTAAACTCTTTTGGATATCTATCTTCGTTTGGTTTTAAAGCTCCTGTTATCAGATCCTTTAACTGTTTTGCTTTGGCAAGTTTTTCTTCTTCGCTAAGTCTTTTAGCCTTATACTCGTCGATGACATCTTGTATCTGTTTGGCTATTGATTTATAAAACGCCGGATTTGACTCCATTTTTTCTTTTACCACCGCACTTACGGCACTGATTATCGTATCGGCTTTTGCATTTTTGCCTTCGATTCTTTGCACCTCATCATCAAATTCCGTCTCAAAGATATTTACGAGCTTCGTAAGCTCATTGACCTCTTTTGCGCTCACATAAGTATCAAGTAGCTTTTGCATCTGCGCTTCGTATTTACCAAAATCGCAAGCCTCGTGATATCTTAGTTGCACCGTCTTTCTTAGTTCGTTATAAAATTTAACCTTTTGCTTATAAGCTTTTATCTCCTCTTCGCTTAAGATATCGCAAATTTTCTCACTCGAAAGCGCTAGTTTAAAAGCTCTAGCAAACTGCGACAGCCACTCTTTAAAGTCGTCTCTTTTTTGCACGTCCTCTAAAACCGCCACATAGCTTTCTAAGTCGTCTTTAAATTTGACATCGCTAAAAAGCCCGTCTAAATGAGTATAGTAGGTCTTTGCCTTTATTATCTCGCTTCTTACGTCTATCACGGCTCCACTTAGATCCTCCGGGTCAAAACCACTTAGCGACGCATAGCTAGTAAGCGCTTCATCAAGCTCGCCTAAAAGCCCTCTATAATCAATAATATAGCCATAATCTTTTCCGTCATAAAGCCTATTTACCCTAGCTATGGCCTGAAGCAGATTATGCTCTTTTAGCTGTTTATCTATATAAAGCGTGCTTGCTCTTGGCGCGTCAAATCCCGTTAAAAGCTTATCCACGACGATAAGCAGATCTATCTCGTCGCCGTAAACGAATTCGTTCTTGACATATTTTAGATATACCTCCTCGCTACCGTACTCTTTTATCGTCTCTTGCCACGCCTTTGCGACATACTCTCTATGCCCACCCTTAAGCTCCTCGTGCTCGTTGCTTGAGATCACGTAAGCAGTTCTTATCTCTCCGTACTCTTCAAATATCTGATGATATTTTATGGCGTCGTATTTTCTTTGCGTAGCTAACATCGCTTTAAAGCCGCCTTTTGCCATCTTTAAACTCTTTTTAAAATGCTCGTTGATATCTAACGCTATGAGCTCTAGCCTTTGTTCGCTCGACGCCACACGCTCAAACCTCGCCCACTTTTGTTGCAGGTCTCTTTTAGCCTCATCGCTTAGCTCTCTTGATATGAGATCAAATTTCCTACTTAGCCCATCAGCATCAAGCACCTTTTGACCGACGTATCGCCCCTCGTAAAGTAGCGGCAAAACGGCACCATCTTTGACCGCATCGTCTATCGTATATCTATGTATCTCTCCGCCAAATTTAGCAAAACTATTTTTCTCGCGCTTTAAAAGCGGCGTTCCGGTAAATCCTATATAGCAAGCAAGAGGCAACGCCTTTTTCATAGCCTTATGCAGATCGCCGCCTTGCGTGCGGTGGCTCTCATCCACTAGCACAAATATATCGCTATCTCTTATCACTACCTTTTGACTTTGCACTTTTTCAAATTTATGCACGAGCGTAGTTATCACGCTAACCCCGCCTTGTAGCTTTTCTATCAGATCGCTTCCGCTACTTGCTCTCCCCGCCTTTATATCCGTGTTTTTAAAAGTTTCGTGTATCTGTTCATCTAGATCTATCCTGTCGGTTACGACGACAACCTTTGAGTTTGGATAAATTTGCTTTAAAAGCTTTGCTAGCATTACCATAGTGAGCGACTTGCCGCTTCCTTGCGTGTGCCAGATGAGTCCGCCCACTCTTGCGCCCTCTTTTTTCGCTGATACCCTCTTTAGCGTCTCTTCGATAGCGAAAAACTGCTGATAGCGGCAAACTTTCTTCATCCTTTTATCAAACAATATATAGTGCCTAATTAGCCTTAGTAGCCTATCTTTAGACAACAGCGAAAAGAGCGTAGTATCAAGAGCACATATCTTTCTATCTTTTATCGCGTCCTTTAGGCTCTCATTTGCTCCGTTTTGCTCTTTCCACACGCTATAAAATTTAAACGGCGTGCCAGTTGTGCCATATCTTGCCCCACTTCCATTTGCCGCGATAGTTAGCTGGATGTATTTAAAAAGGTGCGCTATCTCATCTTTGCCCTGCTCTTTTTCTAGCTGCTTTATGCCGTTTTCAAGGCTCACGCTTGATTTTTTAAGCTCGATCACGACTATTGGTATGCCGTTTATAAAAAGTACGAGATCAGGCCTTCTGTTTTTTGCGCTATCGCTTTGATTTGCCCTGCTTACTTCAAATTCTTCCGTTACGTAAAAGTCGTTGTTTTGTAAATTTTCAAAGTCTATAAATTTAAAAGAGAAGCTCCTTTTTGTGCCGTCTTCTAAATTTTCTTCTAAACTGGTGCCGAGCAATAGCAAATTCGTGATCCTTTCATTTGCGATCATTAGCCCTTCGTTTAAAGACACTCCCGCTAGCTCATCGACCGCCTTTAAAACGTTACTTTGGCTAAATTCATATCTCTTGCCCTTATACTCGTAGCCATTTATCCCACTAAGCTTTTTGGTTAAAATTTCTCTAAACAAAACCTCGCTTGTTTTACCGCCGCGAAGCTTTAAATTTTCCTCCCTACTTATAAATTTATAGCCCAAGCTTTGAAGTAAATTTATGCTGTTTTGCTGGATTTTGTTTTCTGAAGTATCGGGGGTCATATTTCATCTCCAAACTTTTGCTGTCTTATAGTTATAGAATTTTACTTCTTTTTTATCTTTTAAATGAGTGCATTTATCTATAAAATCATCAAAATTATTAATTGCACTTTCATTTGAAATTCCAATATAGATATTTTTTACTTTGCTTCTTATTATTGCCTCCCTAATATGTTCGTCTCCATTTTTTAACATTGTTCCAAAAATTACAAGACTTCCACTAATTTTTGATAAGCTTTTATAACAATGGTTTAAATAGGCATTGTGTATGATTTTTGCTTTCTTTTGTTCACTAGTTCCTTCTGAAACAAAAATAGGATATATATTTTTATCTAAATTTTCTAGTGTTTGCTCTTTAAGTGGTTTGTCGGTTCTGCAATACGTATTTTTTATAATCTCATTTTGTTTATCAAATATATGCAGCCCACCATGTAAAAAGAAAATATTTTGCTTCACACTACTATCATTTGCGTAAATGACATAGTCGTCTCCATTATTACCAGAGCTGCAAAAGCCATCACTTACCACGAGACTAGAGTCTTTTATTTTTTCATTGTCTACAAGCGCTTTTAATTTCATGCAAGTCCAATATAACAATAAATCATAATTTAGAGTATATATAGATTTAAAATCCTTTATAAAATTTATACTATTTTCAAATTCAGCGTCGGTTATATTTGTAATCTTTTCTTGGTGGTTATTTGTTATGATTTCAACCAAATGATTTTTTAGAGAACCTGAATCATTTAATATTTTTTGCTCATCTTCCTCCCCTACAATACCATAATGCTTTAACACCCTAACAGAAGTTTCTAGTAATTTAATGACCTCCTCAAAATCTTTAGTATTAAATTCTTCAAACACTTTATACATAGAGTCCGTTTCTTTTATAAGCTTCTTGTCTACGGCACTTTGTAACAAACTAGTAAAAGAAAATCTTTTGATGTCATATGCCATGCTAAATCCATTACCCAAAAGCAAATGCCTATTTTTATCCTCTAGAATTTGCTTCTTTACATCATTAAAATCCAACAAATCTACTGCTCATATTCTTACCCTTATCTTTCCGCTTAGTAGTTTTTGCATCAAGCCTTGTTTTTGTTTTTTTAAATTTTCTAGCTTTAAATTTAGTAAATTTATCTCGTCATCGCAAGCCGCCAAAACCTCTGCGATTTTTTGTTGCTCGTTTAAATTTGGGAGTTTTATTGAGATTGTTTTCATATCTTTAAAATTCAAACTTTTCCTAACGCTTCCAGCTAAATATTTATATAAATTACCAATAAAATTATGGCTTTGAAACCAAAATTTTAAAAAACGATTATCTGAATTTTTCAGGCACTCAAAAACAACATACATAGGACTCAGAATTCCGATTTCATAGCTTTCCAGTAAAGCAATAGAACCGACATTTATTCTCGAAGGGTTGTAGGCAAAATTTCCCTTTTTAACGATTTTATAATTTGTCATATTGTCACTAGCAACGCTTTTATCAAAATACTCAACTTGAGTTACAAATCCAAATTTATTTGTTACACTTAAAACCAAATCAATATTTTTAGTATTTCGATCACTTTTTTCTTTTAAACATTTTCCAAGTTTTGTTTCTTTCCACTCGTCTTTGAACTCAGGAAAGCGGATTTTGGCTGTAAGTAAAATTTGCATAAGAGCTTTTTTAAACCGCTTTTTGTTTTCTATCAAATTTATAGTTAAATTTATAGCCTCATCCCAAGTAGATAAAATTTCCGCTATCTTTTCTTGCTCGTCTAATGGCGGAAGCGGGATTGTTTGTGCATGTATATCATTTCTGTTTAATGTTGGAACGCCGGAACCAGCACTAAATCTTGCTAAATTAAGGGTGATATACATATAGTAGATAAATTTGGGGTTATTGTCGTAAAAATTTGTAACCCACAGCGAAGTATTATGTGGCCAATAATCCTCCTCAACATATACTACTTTTCCAATAGTCCCAGATCTCCCAGTTATAACGCCTGGGGCTTTAGCTTTAAATTCATTATGAAATCTCAATATGCCGTTAGAATATACTACTGGATATAAACCTTCTTTAATATTATCGGTTGGCAAATCATATCCTCTTTGTAATGGCGCAACCTTTTCAAGCTTCACAACCCTCCACCCACTCGGTAAATTTTTAAATTCGCTTTTCATTTTCCACTCTCTAGTTTTTTAACAAATTTATCAAAGTCAGAAATATCGCATTTGTCTTGCATTTTTTTAAATTTTTCAAACTCCTCTAATGCATGTTTTTCGGCACTCTCTCTACTTATTGAGCCGTTATTATCTAATATCTCTTTTT
>NZ_CALKTQ010000039.1 GCF_937997465.1 uncultured Campylobacter sp.
GTTTTGGCACGAAGAAGGATTATATAAAACTAAAACATTTTTTTGCCGAACATTATCAAGTCGACCAGAAGAATGTTTATCTTTTTCATTCGGGACGCACCGCGCTTTCTTTGGCTCTACTCTCGCAAATACCGGCAATATCTAATTCTTCTTCTGTTGTTGAAAAAACGAAGACGCTAGTAGCTTCAAAAAAAGAATCACTTCCAGCCGTTGCCATCACTTCATTAACCTGTTTTGCAGTAGTGCAAGCGATTAGGACTGCCGGGTATCAGCCAATTTATTTAGATATCGATCCAAAAACCCTGCATTTTGATGCGAATACCCTTAAGCGGTGTATTAAGAAATATCCAAACCTTAAAGCCGTTGTTGTCCAAAATAACCTTGGTATACCAGTAGACATAGCAGAAATTGAAAAGCTAGCCAAAGCACATAAACTTTTTCTTATTGAAGATCTCGCCCATTCATACGATATTCACTACCCAGACGGACGTCTTGCCGGAAGTGTCGGTGATGCTATTGTTCTTTCTTTTGGTAAAGGAAAGTCACTAGATACGATCTCAGGCGGCGCGTTAATTATGCGAACAGATTCAAAGAATCAGCTTTTAGCTTCACAAAATATTGCTAGCCGCGCACCAAAAATTTCGGACTCCTTACGAGATAAGTTTTATCCATTATTTGCTCTCATCTCCCGCGCGCTTTCTTATCTCGCTTAAAAACTCCACTCCGCCGTCTAAAAAAGCCTCGCGCGGCACGGCGTAAAACATGGAGTTTGCGATGATAACGACGACGAAACTACCGACATAGCGGGCGTCGCTGATGACGTTATAAAAATATCTGCCCTCGCCGAATTTGCTTTTTTGCACGAAAAACCCATCCTCTAAGATCACGCTTTTTGATCCGAATTCGCCGTAGTTTGCTTTATTTATCAGCGCGCGAGTAAGCAGCCAAGGCCGCAGCCCAGTAGCGTAAAGCAGAGTAAAAAACGCGGCCATCCACGATAGGTAGGCTAGATTTTCCACGCCGCTAAAACCGTAATCCCTAAGCAAGTCGCTAAGCTCCCTGAAGTAAAATTTGACGCACAAAAGCGTGATAAAAAACATGCCAAGAGCCGACGCCGTAAAGTCGCATATACGTATGTTTCGCATAAATTTATCGCCCTTATAGACTATTTTGCCCACCTCGCGCGTCATGGCTTTATACTCGGCGCTAGGCTTTATCTCAAAGTCGGCTTTCAAATTTGACATCTGCTTCCTTTAAATTTTGATGAGATATTATCAAATTTGGCCTAAATTTACGCTATTTTTAAAACGGCTGCTAAAACGAGAATTAAGCCTAAATTTCGTAAAATCGTCGCTAAGACGCGAGGTCGCGTAATACGTTAAAAGGCAAACCATGCAAAACTCAACCTCGTAAATTCCGCTAAATTTAAACCAAATCAACCAATCAATTTAAATTTAAGGCAGAATCATGAAAAGACGAGATTTTTTAAAACTAGGCGCGCTCGCGGCAGCTTCGGCGCAGGCAAAGCAATTTAACGCGGCGGCGC
>NZ_CALKTQ010000040.1 GCF_937997465.1 uncultured Campylobacter sp.
TACTATTTTTATAACTTCTATATCAGATAAAAAATACCATAAAATCTCTCTAAATTTCTTCTCTGAAATTTGCGAACGATTTATATACTTATTTTCCATTGATAAAATCATAGTTCTTGTGCTTAGCTATGCTTCGTTAACTACTTATAAGACGCACTCTCTTTGAAAAACTTTCCTTTGAAAGTTTTTAATCCAGGCTTGATATTTTTGGATTAAATTTTGTTTTTAATGGATAAAAGATTTAAACTCTTTTATCCACTAAAATAATATGCCTACAATTATACTACAATAATGCTAAATTAAAGGAGAGTCCATGCCGCATATAGTACCTATAAGAGATTTAAGAAATACGAATGAAATTTCTCAACTTTGTCATGCTAAGGACGAGCCGATATTTGTTACAAAAAATGGATACGGCGATCTAGTGGTTATGAGTATGAAGACATACGAGTCTTTAACAAAGATATCAGATATCGATAATGCCATATCGTCGTCTGAAGCTAAGATTAAAGACGAGGGATCTTTGCTAGATGCTAAAGATGCCTTAAAATCTCTTAGCGGAAAATATTTTGAGTAGTTATAGGGTTAAAATTTCACCTCAGGCCTACGAGGAATTAGACGGTATATATAAGTATATAGCTACAAATTTATCTAATCCTGCCGCCACGATAAATTTAGTAAACGAGATCGAGATCGCCATACTTAGCTTGGATGAGATGCCATACCGTGGGGCTACTAGAAAAATAGGCAGATATGCTAATGCCGGTTATAGGCAGCTTTTTGTAGAAAACTATACTATAGATTATAGTTACGGTTAGATATACACCTAGCATTTTGTAACCAAAAGGCATTGTAAGCCAATACTTTTGTGTCCCAAAAGCCTTACTTTTTTATCAAGTCGCTAGCTATCGTATTTGCAAAAGCTCCGCTTTGAGAACCGGCAAAGCTCATAATTTTTCCACTCCTTTTATCCGCTTTGTTAGTTTTTTTACGGAATTTACTTGGATAAGCGAGCCTATCTTTTGGGATATAAATTTCGCCGTATCTATAAAACCCACTCTACAAAGCCTCCACAATCTCTCTTTCGCTATCTAGCATTAGTTTAGCGTATCTTAAAGTATTGTGGATATCCGGTCAATATTCAGATGTTTTTTAGCACTACGCTATTCTCTAAATTTAGAGAAAACCTACAAAAAACTATCCTTGCAAGGCGTAAGTATCGGTATAGCCTTTGATAGAATAGATATGCAAGCTATCGAGTCTATGCGCAACAACTTCTA
>NZ_CALKTQ010000041.1 GCF_937997465.1 uncultured Campylobacter sp.
ATTAGATACGACGTGACGGACGTGATAAATTTAAACAACGAGCTTGAAAAGACGAAAAAAGAGCTGTTAAATTTAAACGGAAGTCTCGAAAACAGGGTCGCCAAGCAGACGGCCAAGCTCGTAAATTTAAACCAAAATCTAGAAAATTTGGTAAAGGCAGAAATCAAAAAAAACGAGGAAAAAACCAAAATGCTTTTTTTGCAGTCGCGTCTAGCCTCGATGGGCGAGATGATCGCAAACATCGCTCACCAGTGGCGTCAGCCGCTAAACGAGCTTAGCATTACGCTTTTTAAACTAAAAGAGAGCGTCAAAGCAAACGAGAAATTCGAGGCCGGCTACGAGCACGCAAAACGCGTGATAAAGGGTATGTCGCAGACGATCGAGGATTTTAGAAACTTTTTTAGCGTCGAGCGCGAGAGGGAGCTTTTCTTTCCTTCGGCTGCGGTAGAAAACGCGCTAAAGATGGTACAGGGAATCTACGAAAAAGAGGGCATAGACGTAAAATTGGAGCTAAAAAGCGAAGGTCAAATTTACGGCTTTGAGTCGCAGCTTTGCCAGGCCGTGATTATCCTACTTTCTAACGCCAAAGATGCGCTGGCAAATAAAAAAGACGATAAAAAAGTAACGCTAACGTTAGAAACAAAGGATAAATTTGCTATCATAAGAGTAACGGATAACGCCGGCGGTATAAAAGAGGAGATAATGGACAAGATTTTTGAGCCGTATTTCACCACCAAACACCCGAGTGCGGGTACTGGGATCGGTCTATATATGCTAAAAAGCATAGCCAAAAATCACGGCGGAAGCGCCGGCGCTAAAAACGTAAAATTTGGAGCGGAATTTGAGATAAAGCTGCCGCTAAAGGATGAAAAATGAAAAAATTTAAAGAGCTAACGCTACTGCTAGTCGAGGACGAGGATGGCATAAGGGAGTCGATGCAAGAGGTTTTTGGCGGCGTATTTCAAAAGGTCATCTCGGCCTCAAACGGCGACGAAGGTCTTAAGAAATTTAAAAAATTTAGCCCCGACATCGTGATAGCCGATATTATGATGCCTATCATGGACGGGCTTGAGATGTCAAGGCAGATAAAAGAGTTCTCAAAAAACACTCCCGTGGTGATCCTAAGCGCGTATAGCGAAAAGGAAAAACTACTAAAAGCTATCGACGTAGGCATCGATAAATACGTCATCAAGCCTATCGATATGGACGAGCTTTTCGTCGTGCTGGAGCAGATCGTAAAAACTAAAATCATAGGCGCCGATATCATCGAGATTTCGGGC
>NZ_CALKTQ010000042.1 GCF_937997465.1 uncultured Campylobacter sp.
GAGCTCTACGCCGAGCAGCAAATTTTAGACAATCTAAAAACCAGCCAGACCTTCTCCTACGTAAAAGCCGAATTTAAAAAAGGTAGCAACAAAGGCATGGAGGTGCCGACCGTACAAAAGAGCAAATTTGTCGCTAGCATCGACTACGAGCCGATCAAGGATCTAAATTTACTCCTTGACGTCAAATACCTATCAAAGCTAAAAAGAGCTATCTACTCGGGCGTGACCGATATCTCGGGCTACGAGACGCAAACCGTCTCTAGAACGCTAGTGGATCTTGGAGTGAAGTATAAATTTAAAGGCGGATTTTCGGTCTCGGCGGGGGTTAAAAATTTATTCAACAAAAAATACAACTCCTATCAAAGCGAGCTAGAGGACATATACGAGCCTGCCGACGAGAGAAACTACTACGTAGAGTTTAAGTATGCCTACTAAAAACGGAGTTACGGCGGTTTTGGCGGCGCTTACGGCGCTGCTTTTTATATTTTCGCTTAGTCTTGGCGGGGCCGATATCTCGTGGCAAGATATCATCAAATTTGCAAGTGGCGGCGAGATAGACGAGATAAAAGAAACGATCTTGCTAGAAATTCGCTTGCCGCGCGTCATCATGGCCTTTTTGATCGGTATGCTTTTAGCAAGCTCGGGCGTCGTCGTGCAAAGCGTATTTTTAAACCCGCTAGCCGACCCCTACATCATCGGCATCGCCTCCGCCGCGACCTTTGGCGCCGTGGCGGCTTATCTTTTAAAGCTGCCCGATTTTTACTACGGAGTGTTTGCCTTTTTTAGCGCGGCGATACTCTCCGTGCTGATCTTTAAACTCTCCAAAAAAGGCAAATCCATCGCCACGCTTCTTATCATCGGTATCGCGTTTTCGTCGTTTTTGGGCGCGTTTACGAGCTTTGCGACCTACCTCATCGGCGAGGATAGCTTTAAGATAGTAGCGTGGATGATGGGCTACGTGGGCTCGGCAAACTGGGAAAAGATCGCCTACATCTGCGTTCCTCTCGTGCTATCTATGGCGTATTTTTACTTCAAACGCTTTGAGTTAAACGTCATCCTAAGCGGCGACGAGGAGGCTCAAAGCCTAGGCGTGGACGTAGAAAAGATGAAAAAACGCCTACTTATCGTTTCATCCTTAGCCGTGGCGTTTTCGGTCGCGTTTACGGGCATGATAGGCTTTGTGGGGCTCATCATCCCGCATACCTTGCGCATGATACTAAAGACCTCGAGCAACATCGTTTTGATACCCATTAGCGCCTTTGCGGGCGGGTTTTTCCTGCTAGCCTGCGACACGATAGGCAAAAGCGTCCTAAGCCCGACCGAGGTGCCTATAGGCGTGGTTACGGCGTTTTTCGGCGCTCCGTTTTTTCTATTTTTAGCTATCCGTTCAAGCAGGAGCATATAAAGTGAAAGTAGAAAAACTATGCTTTAGCTACGGCAAAAAAGAGATACTAAAAAACGTAAATTTAAGCCTCAAAAACGGTCGTTTCGTAGGGATTTTGGGCCCAAACGGCTGCGGCAAATCTACTCTTTTAAAAAATATCCTAAAAATTTTATCGCCAAATAGCGGCGTGATCACGCTAGAAAACAAAAAGCTGGAGGATTATTCGCTAAAAGAGCTGGCTAAAATTTTAGGCTTCGTACCGCAAAAAACGGTTTTAAGTATGCCCTTAACGGTTGAAGATATCGTGCTAACGGGGCGCTTTTGCCATCTAAAAAGCCAGTTAAGCGGATACGACGCAAACGACGTAGCCAAAACCTACGAGATCATGCGCCTGCTTGACGTAGAGCGATTTGCCAAACGCAGCGCCCACTCCTTAAGCGGCGGAGAATTTCAGCGCGTACTGCTAGCTAGAGCGCTAGTTAGTGAGCCAAAGATTTTGCTTCTTGACGAGCCTACGAGCGCGCTAGATCTAAACTACGGGGTTCAGATGCTAAAGATCTGCGAGGATTTGACTAGAGAGCTAAATTTACTCTCCGTAGCCGTGCTGCATGATCTAAATTTAGCCGCTACGTTTTGCGACGAGCTCGTGATGCTAAAAGACGGCGAGATACGCTACGCAGGCACGGCAAAGCAGCTTTATACGAAAGAAATTTTACATGAAATTTACGGGCTAAACTGCGAAATTTTAGAGCACGACGGCATGCCGTTTGTCGTGCCCGTAAAGCGATAAATTTACAAATCAAATTTGAAAGGATTTTCTATGAAAAAAATAGCCGCACTTTTGCTTGCAGCCAGTTGTCTTTTGGCGAATTTAACCGCAAACGCGCCCAAAAAACTAGTCGTACTAGACCCATCAGTCGTCGAGATAGTCTATATGCTAGGCGCGCAGGATCAGTTAGCCGCCATCGCTACGCTTCAGTTTTCTAAAATTTGGCCCGAGGATCAAACCGTAAAGCTAAAAAGCGTAGGCACGTACACGAAGCCAAATATCGAGCAAATCGTCGAACTAAAGCCCGATCTTGTTATCACCAGCTTTCACTCGGCAAACGTAAACGAGAGCCTTGCTAAATTTAAGCTAAAAACCCTCACGCTAAAAGCCGATAGCGTCGGCGATATCTACAAAAATATCGAAGAAATCGGCAAAGTAACAGGCAAAGAGCAAAAAGCAAGCGAAGTCGTAAACGAGATAAAATCCAAAATCGACTCTTTTGCAACCAGCGAAGTAAAGGGCAAAAAGATACTAGCGGTATTTTCCTCGACGCCGCTTACGGGCTTTAGCTCAAAGACGCTGCCGGGCGATATCTTTAACAAACTCGGACTAAAAAACATCGCCGATAGCGTAGAGGGCTCGACTCCGATCGTCTCGACAGAGTTTATCTTATCGCAAAATCCAGACTTTATCGTCGTTATCGGCGGTATGGGCGGAGATGGCGAAAATTTCCTAAAACAAAATCCGGTACTTAAAAAAACGACCGCCGCAAAAAACGGCAAAGTACTCACCGTGCCATCCTCGATGCTGCTTAGAGGAACGCCTCGCATAGGCGAAGCCGTAGATAAATTTTACGAGATGCTAAGCAAATAATGCGCTATTTTCTAGTCTCGCTCGTTTTAAATTTGGCTCTGCTTTTTTTGCCGTTAAACTCGCGCCAGATAGAGAGCGCAAAACCGCAAGAAACGATCAAGATAAAGCTAAATTTGAGGCAAGAAGAGCCCAGCAAAGAGACTAGAGAGTATATGCCGCCTCAAAGCGCGGAGCCGCTAGAAAAACCTATGGAATGGCTGCAAGAAACACAGCCCAAACCGATCAAATTTGAGCCCGAGCCCGAGCTCAAGCCCGAAATTTTAGAACCAAAGCCGGTAGAGCCGGAACCCAAAAAGCCAAAGGAGGAGAAAAAGCAACCCCCAAAGCCAAAAATAAAAAAGCAAATTTCGCCAAAGCAGGCGCAAACGGTAAAAGAGGAGTCTAAATTTGAACCAGTACCAGCACCGAGTCAAATTTTACCCGCCGAGCAAAGCTCGCTGCCTAGCTCAAATTTAGCCCCCGCAAAGCAGCCTGCCGCGCAAGATAGCGGCGAAGCAAAAGATCAAAACGCGTGCAAAGAGGGCGTGGGCTTTACCGTGGCGCGCGAGCCCGAGGCCAAATATCCCAAAAAAGCGCTCATGCTGCGGCTAAGCGGGACATTTAAGGTCGAGGTTGATTTTAAATTTGACGGAGAGATAAAGATAATAGCCGTTCGCGGGAAAAATAAAATTTTTAACGACGAAGCCGTAAAAATAACAAAGGAGTTAGAAATTAAAGCGTTAAAAAATATATCGCACTGTATAATTACCAAACCTTACGAGTTCAAAACGGAGGAATAGATGTTTGAAACCAGGCAAAAAGGGCACGCCGGGCCGACGCGTCCCAAAAAAATAAAAATGGCGACTAACGCCGAGGTCGAGAAATTTTTAACCGAGGAGCTACCCGCGCAAAAGGACGGCGTGATATACATTCATGTGCCATTTTGCGATAATATCTGCTCGTTTTGCTCGATGAACCGCACGAAGCTGGAAGACGAGCTAGATAGCTACACGCAGTATCTGCTGGGTGAGATCGAAAAATACGGTAAATTTCCGTATCTGCAAGCTAAAGATATCCGCAGCGTCTATTTTGGCGGCGGAACTCCTACGATACTAAAAGAAAAGCACCTTGAGCCAGTTATCACGGCTTTGCGCTCAAATTTTAATATCTCGGACGACTGCGAATTTAGTCTAGAAACCACGCTGCATAATCTAAATTTAAGCAAAGTGCGCCTGCTAGAAAGCCTAGGCGTAAACCGCTTTAGTATCGGCGTGCAGACATTTTCGGACAAAGGCCGCAAGCTGCTAAACCGCGTCCACGATAAAAAAGGCGCGATAGAGCACCTAAAAATGATCAGGCAAAATTTTAGCGGCATGGGTTGCACGGATATTATATTTAACTACCCCGAGCAAACGATAGACGAGGTGCTAGAAGACGCGCGCCTAGTTGATGAGCTAAACATCGACAGCACGAGCTTTTATTCGCTTCAGCTTTTTGAAAAATCGCAGCTCGCAAAGACGGTCTCGCAGGACTACTACGACGTGAACTACGAGCATAAGCTGCACAACGCTTTCTTTGAAAAGCTACTAAGCACCGGCAACTACGAGGTGCTAGAGCATACTAAATTTAACCGCATCGGCCGCGACCGCTATCAGTATATCCGCCTAAGCCACGAGGGCGCCGATATCCTGCCGCTAGGCAGAGGCTCTGGCGGAAGGCTAGGCTACTACGACATCTACAACGCAAAAGAAAAAATGCGCATGATAAACAAAGTAGACGACAAGCAGCGTGCCGAAGCGCGACTAAAAAGCCTCTTTATGTACCCAAAAATCGACCTCGCGCAGGTAAAAAGCCTGGTTGAGGGCGAGACGTTTGACGCGCTAATGGAGTTTTTCAAAAAATGCGAAAGCAAAGGCTATATGCACATAGAAAACGGCTTTTTAAACTACACAACCGACGGTGTATTTTGGGGTATGTCGATCGGCACCGAAGTAGCAAATATCTCACAAAAGGACTTTGAATGAAAAAAATAGTTATCTACACGAGCGCGACCGGAAATACCGAGAAAGTCGGTCTTGCCATCGCAAACGAGCTTGGCTGCGAAGCGGTCAAATTTAGCGAGAATCTGCACCTAAATTTGGACGGCTACGACTTTATCGCGCTTGGATTTTACGTCGATAAGGGCGATGCCGAGCCTAAATTTAAACGCTTTTTGCGCGAAGTAAAGGGCAAAAAAGTCGGCCTGTTTATGACGCTGGGCATGGATCCCGAGCACGAGCACGCGATGAACTGCCTAGAAAAGGCAAAAGTCGTGCTACGCGAGGGCGAAAATGAAATTTTACGCGAGTTTTACTGCCAGGGCGCGATCGATCCGAAAGTCATCGAGCAACTACGCAAAATGGGCGAAGCAGCACCCAACGACCCGCGCTACGCCGTAACTCCTGAGCGCGAAGCCAGATGGGCTAGGGCTGCAACTCACCCAGACGCAAACGATCTAGAAAACGCAAAAGCAGCGTTTAAAGGGATATAAATTTGCCGCCGCTTGGCGGTCAAATTTGCTCTGGCGGCGTGAATTTATGCGTTAAATTTAGAGTGCTTTATCTTTTAAATTCGCAAATTTACGTTTGATTTTTAGTTTTTCTTTAAATCTATCGAGATTAAATTTTTGATAAATTTTACACACCGAAACTCGAGTCTTGAAAATGCAAAATTTAAATTAGTTAAATTTGGTGCTATCGTGCCGCGTATCTTAAAAATTAATTATAAATCTGCGACGCTTTGCGCGAGCAAAGCAGTGTCGCCACCTTAAACGTGCAGTGGGGTTAGAGAGGGCTTGGGAGAGGAAGGGGCGACGCTCTACTTCGCTTTGCTCGTAGCTGC
>NZ_CALKTQ010000043.1 GCF_937997465.1 uncultured Campylobacter sp.
AATCTACATTTTTACCGCTATCCAGATCAATCACTATCAGAGTTTTTACACCGTCACCGCTTGAGTAAACCCAGCCTAGATTTTGGCTCGCCGAGTCGCTCTCGCCAGGCGATTTCACCTCGGCCCTACCCATGTAGTCGCCGAATTTTTCCTCTTTTTTACCGCCGCTCATCTCGTAGACCGTGGTTTCGGTTATAAATCCGATCTGCTGTATGCTAGCGTCGTTTTCCATATACGTACGCCACGCTCTCTCGCCGCCTATGTCGCCGGTGATGCCAGCACAACCGCTAAATGCCAACGCCGCGACAGCCGCCGCTACCGTCTTAAAAATCATCGTATTTTTCATTTTATTCTCTTTACTTCTCGCCCAAAGAGCAAATTTGACTAAGCCTCGGCCTGTACCTGCGCAACTCGTTTTGGATTTTTTCCTCAAATTTAGGCGTTTTTTCGGCGACTTCTCGCAAGCCATCGGAATTTGTAAAATTTTTTATCTGAGATTTTAAAAGTAGCGCGCCGCTTTTGGATGAAATTTTTGCCTGCGTTATAACGGCGGTAAAATACCGTTTTTCTAAATTTTGCGTATCATAGTAGCTAGATGCTGATTTCACGCTCACACTGCCGCCTTTTTGAAACGCCTCGCAAACCGAAATCGGCGCCTCAAAAACTGCTACCGTCGTCAAATTTGAGCTAAATTCGTAAAATTTGATCCGCCGAGCGCCACGAAGCTGGGTCGCACTCGCTTCGTCTTTTAGATCAAACTCCGCCTCGGTATCGGCGTCTTTTAGTATAAACGCACTACCGCCGCTTTTATAGACGGCGCCGAGCCTAAAAGGTAGTCTGCTGCCCTCTTTTTTAGTAAGAGCAAAGCCCGTAGCTTCGCCGTCCTCAGGCTGAGCGCGAAAATCACGCGAGAAAAATGCCGTCAAAAAGGCAACCTCTCTAACGGCGCCGTCAGTACCCAGATATCTCGTCCAGCCATCCTCGGGAACATCGATATTTGAGACGTCGTGCTCGGCTATATTTGCGCTGCTAGTGATGCCGGCGCAACCGTAAAAAGCCAGGGCCGCAATAGCCGCTAGAAATAAGTTTTTCATCTCGCGTTCGTGTTTAAATTTGATAAAAGCGATCAGTTTTTAGGCGCGGCGCAAACGATATTTGATAGGATTTGCTCCTGTTTTTTAGCGTCGGCGTCTATGACTTTGTTCCTAAATTCCGCCGATCGAGCCCGCGTCTGCGTGCTAGCTAGCTTGCCGTCGCTAACGAAAAATTTAAAGTCTAGATTTTTGATCTCGGCGCTTTTTCCCTTTTTCACTCCGATATCCATCAAAGTCGCGAAAAACTCGCTATTGTCGGGACTTTCTTTATCGTAATAATTAGTCACGGCATGAGCTTTTACCGTCTTACCCACCGCAAAACTCTCGCACACGGCGCCCGAGTCCGAGCTAAAAACTACGCTCTCTAATATGCCGCCGCCAAACTGATAAAATTTGACCTTTTTGGCCCCTCTTAGAGTCGCAAGCTCGTTTTTATCGCGCATATTTATGTATTGATAGCCAAATTTTTCCTTATCGTTAAGCTCCAAAACTATAAACGAAATACCGTTTTGCGCGTACATATCGCCAAGCTTCAAATTTTGACCGTCTCTTTTTATGAGCGCCATACCGATGATATCGCCGTTTTTTTGCGCGTGAGTTGCGCTCAAATTTTCTGAGAAAAATGCGACATCGCCGACGGTGCCGTCGTTTTCTAGATATTTGATCCAGTCCGGTTCAGGCGATACTACGCTACTTGCTAGATGATCGTGTGAAGGCATGCAACCGCCCAGCAACGCAGCTAGAGCGGCTATAGATAAGATTTTTTTCATTATTTTTTCTTTTTTATAAAGTAAATTTCGTTATTTTCCGAGGCAAAAATTGCTAAACATTTCGTCTAAAATTTCGCTTCGCTCAAACGGTTTCGTGATTGACGAGATTTGCTCTATTGCTGTATTTAGCTCGTAGGCAAAGAGCTCGAGCTCGGACTGGGCAAGTAAATTTAACGCCCTTTTTATCGCCTCGCTCGCCGCCTCGCAGCATGAAATTTGACGAGCGGAGTTTAGTAGTATCTCGCTCGTCTCTTGGGCGTCGAGATAGGTTTTTAGACTATTTACTATCTCGTCCGTTCCTTGCTTGGCGCAAATTTGTATCGCGCCCACTGGAGCGCTAAATTTAACGCCGAGGTCGCATTTATTTAAAACGTAAAAAATCTTTTTTTGCGAGTTTTTTAAAAGCTCCAGGATCTCGTTATCCTGCTCGTCGGCCTCCTGCGACGCATCAAAAACGGCCAAGATAACGTCGGCCTCCTCGATAGCTCGTAGCGAATACGAAATACCGATCTGCTCGATCTTACCCGCATTTTTGCGGATACCTGCCGTGTCTATGATGCGCACGAGATGAGTGCCGATTTTTAGGGCTTCTTCTATGCTGTCTCTAGTCGTACCTGCCTCGTCGCTGATGATCGCGCGCTCATAGGACAAAAGCGAGTTTAAGATCGAGCTTTTGCCGACGTTTGGCTTGCCGACTATCGCGATTTTAAAGCCCTCGAGCAACCCTTTTCTGCTCTGGCTTATAGCGACGATTTTATCTAGTTTGGAGCTGTTTTGTTTTAGCATTTGACTGATACTTTCTAGCAGATCAGCAGGCAGGTCATCGTCGGCATAGTCGATGCTAGTCTCCACGAATGCCAGAGTTTTTACGAGTTCGCGGCGAATCTCGTTCGTAAATTTAGCCAAATCTCCCCTCATCGTGCGAGCCATAATCTTTGCGCCGTCCTCGCTTTTTGCGTTTATGAGCGAGTTTATCGCCTCGATCTTGCTAAAATCCATCTTGCCGTTTATGAGCGCTCGCTTGCTAAACTCGCCCGCGCGCGCGAGTCTGGCGCCGCTTTTGATAAGTTCGCCTAGGATCAAATTTGCCACCACTAGCCCGCCGTGGAGCTGAAACTCCACCACGTCCTCGCCCGTGAAACTATGCGGAGCCTTGAAATAAATAAGCAAGGCTTCGTCAATGAGCTCGCCATCGGCGTAAATTTTAGTTAGAGTTGCGTAACGCGGGACTAGATAGGTGGTTTTAGTGAGTTTTAGAGCTAGGCTAAGGGCGTCCGCGCCGCTTAGCCTGATGATGGAGATCGAGCCTACGCCGTGCGCGGTGGCGACGGCGGCTATGGTCTCGTTCATTTTTTGATAAAGTCGTTCACGACTACGAACTGCCCGTCGCTATTTGACTTTACGCTTACGTATTTGTCGGGGAATTTTTCGCGCAGTTTTTCAAGGGCGATCTTGACCAAAACGCCGTCTAAAGACTTGGTTTTGGCTTTGCCCGTCTCCTCCACGCGCTCGATTATACCTTTTAGATACTGATCGATCGCTGCTTCTTGATTTTGCAGAAATTGCGCGATCTCAAGACGCACCGCAAGGCCGTATTTTGAGCTGATCCAATTATAAAGCAAATACGAAATCGCCTTGTAGCGGTAGCCCTCCTTGCCGATGAGCAGCGCCGCATCCTCGCCGTCAAGCTCGACTATCACAGTCTCGTCGTCAAATTTGCGCACGTCTATCTTGTTTATAGTAAATAAATTTCCGCCAAAAAGCTTCTCTACGCCCTGCTTTATCTCAGGCAGGACTTTATTGATATCCGCTTTTGGTTTTTGATCTTTTTGTTTTTGAGCCTGTGCTCTATCGGCTCGGGAGTCTTGTTTTTCTTTTTTAGCTAAATTTAGCGCAGCTTGCGTCAAATTTGTATCACCGACAGATGCCTGCGAGCCTAAATTTTCGCCAGCTGCGGTTTTTTCATCGCCTTCGTAAAAGTCGTTTTTATTAAAGGTATCGATGATCGAGTGATCAAGGATGTTTTTGCTACTATCTTTTTTAGGTTGTTCTTTTTTGTGCTGCTCTTTTTCTTTTGCCTGAGGCTCTTTTTGCGGTTGTGCTTCTTCAACTTTAGGCTCGTTTGCCGCGCTCGTTTCATTTTGCTTTGCCGCATTGTTTTTGTGATGTTCGTGGCGATTTTTATGATTTTTTTTCTTTTCGCTTTTATGATTTTGCTCTTCGCCAGAGTTCTCTTTTTTCTTAAATTCCTTCTTTTTTTCGCCGCCGTTTTCTTTATGAGCGTTTTCGCGAGCGACTTGAGAGGCTTTTTTTGCTTCCTTATGCGCACCCTCTTTTACGGCTTCGATGATCGCCGTTTTTTTGAAAAATCCCAAAAAACCGGCGCTCGGGTTTTGTAAAATTTTGATATCAAGCTCCGTGACAGAGCAGTTTAGCTCCTCGGCGGCCTTTTGAAAAGCCTCTTGTAAATTTTCAGCTTCGATTCGCATTAGGCCTTTACCTCGGCTTTCTTGTGCTTTTCAAAGAGTTTATTTACGAAAACTTGCTGGATGACCGAGCAGACGTTGTTTACAAACCAGTAAAGCGTAAGTCCCGCAGGGAAGGTCACGAAGAAAAACGTAAAGATAAGCGGTAAAAATTTCATTATCTTTTCTTGCATCGGGTCGCTAAACGTGGTCGGCGTGAGCTTTTGCTGAAGGAACATCGTAGCACCCATCAAAATAGGCAACACGAAATACGGATCCATCACCGAAAGGTCGTGTATCCAGAGTATCCACGGCGCCGCTTTTAGCTCGATCGCGTTTAGTAGTACTCGGTAAATCGCAAAGAAAATCGGGATCTGCATAAGTATCGGCAAGCAGCCACCCATTGGATTTGCGCCGTTTTTCTTATACAGCTCCATCATGTGCATATTTAGCTTTTGCGGATCACCTTTGTATTTGGCTTGTAGCTCTTTTACCTTCGGCGCTAGATCTTTTAGCTTGTTCATCGATAGCATGCCTTTGTAGGTTAGCGGGAAAAGCACGATCCTGATAACTAGCGTTAGTACGACGATCGCCCAGCCCCAGTTGCCGATATAGCCGTAAAGTAAATTTAAGAATGCGAACATCGGTTTTGCGATAAAGGTAAACCAGCCGTACTCGATGACGTCCACGAGCTCCTCGTTTATCTGGCTTAGAGTAGCGTGGTCTTTGGCACCGATGTAGCCTTTAGCTTTAAAATTTTGCTCGCCTTTTACGAATATCACTGCATTACCCGCGCCGTCTTTTGAAACGACGGGATTTAAAAGTCCGTCAAATTTGAAAAATAAGGCCGTGTAGTATCTGTCGCTAGCTGCGGCTATGTTTACGTTATTAAAGCTTTCAGTCGCGTCTACGTCGCCATCCTCGATGATGGTTAGCTTGCCGTCGTTATGCTTAAGCAGCGCGCCGTGGACGGTATAGTTGTCGATAGCGACGCTTGGACGAAAACCCGGAGTCACGTAGTATTCGCCCGCGCTCACGCTAAGATCTAGGTCGTAGCTTCCGTTTGGATAAAACGTGATTTTCTTAGTTACGCTAGAGCCTTGCAAATTTTGCGTTAAAACTATACTTTTTGGCTCGCTGGCTAAATTTATCTCGCTAACGTCGCTCGTGTAAGCCACTTTAAAAGCTTGCTCATTTAAAGCTTTGTCGCTAAAGCGTACTTCAAGCGGTAACGGCTGAGCGCCTGCTAGTTCGATGCGATTGCCTTCGGCGTTTTTGTATTTTTCGTCATTTAAATAAAATTTCGAAATCCTGCCCAGCTCGTCTATGCGCGCCTCAAAGTGTTCGCCCTTTATCACAGCGATCTCGCGGCTTTGAGTCGATGCGGCCTGCGGAGAGCTAGCGCCTGATGCGGTATTTGCGCTTGGAGCGGCGTTTGCTTGCCCTACCTGCTGCGCAGCTACTGTTTGATTTTGATCTAACGGCAAATTTTTAGGAATAAAAAAATAATCGTAAGCGATAAAAAAGATAAAAGATAAAACGGTCGCTAATAACACGCGTTTTTGAACTGACATATTGTCTAACACTATTTTTCCTTTTGAAAGTCTAAATTTTTAATAACGTAGAATTTATTTTTTTTATACGGGACGAACCAAAATGCGATGTGTGATTTTAAATTTTGATTGGATATAAAAAAAGAGTCGAAATTTTTACTAATGATGGGGTAGTCGATGCCGCCCTTAAAGAGTTGATTACAGCGTAAAATTCTAAAAATAACCGCGAAGAGTGCCGAGAAAAAGCCGTTAAATTTGAACTGCCAAACGGCAAATTCCGAACACGAGGGATAGTATCTGCAAGACTTTGGAGTAAATTTAGAGATATAATCTTGATACGCTTTTATCAAAAATAAAATAGCTTGTTTTATCATTTTCATATGCCTGATTTTATACATCCGAGTTTTTTCATAGCCCAAGAGATATTTTTTTTGAGCTTTAAAAACGAGCTTTTATCTAGCCCGTTTTTAACAACTATCACGTAAATGCCGTCCGCAAGCTCATTTGAAATCTCGACGACGACCGCTCGCAAAAGTCTTTTACATCGGTTGCGAACGACGGCTTTGCCCACCTTTTTGCTGGCTACGACGGCTAGTTTATTTTCATTGCAAGGCTTAAAAAAGACTATCGCCTCCTCGCAGTGCCATTTAATGGCCTCTTTGTAGACGCTTGAAAACTCCTTTTGGCTGCTTATAGAGCTAAATTTGCTTAAACGGCCAATCTTGCTCTGCCTTTTGCGCGTCTTGCGTTTAGCACTTTGCGGCCGTTTTTAGTTTTCATGCGGACGCGAAACCCGTGAGTGCGTTTTCTAGGGGTTTTATGAGGTTGGTATGTTCTTTTCATAAATTTTTCCTTATGGTGATTTTGATATAAGTCGGTGATTTTATCAACAAATCGCTTAAAATCCTTTTAATAAATTTTTAAACTTCGTTTTAAAATAATAAAAATATAATAGCTTATTAAAATTTAGGAGAAAAATTTGCCTTACGTTATTAGAAAAGCCTCTAGAGCCGACGTCTCGGCCGTTTGCGAGCTGGTTAAAGAGCTGGCCGCGTACGAAAAAATGAGCGATGATGTCAAATTTACGCCCGAAATTTTTGCCGAGTCTATTTTTGAGAAAAACTATGCCAGGATTTTAGTCTGCGAAACAGAGGGCAAAATCATAGCTTACGCCATATATTTTTACACGTTTTCCACGTTTTTGGGACTTGGCGGGATATATCTGGAGGATCTATACGTCCAAAAAGAGCATCGCAACAAAGGCATAGGAAAAGAGTTTTTTAAATTTTTAGCCGAAATTTGCAAGAACGAAAATCTGCAACGCCTCGAGTGGGCGTGCCTGCACTGGAACGAGCCGGGCATAAAATTTTACGAAAAAATGGGCGCGAAAAACCAGTCAGAACAGTGGCGAAACTACCGCTTGGACGGCGAAAATTTAAACAAACTCGCGCTTTGATTTATCTGTTTTTAACGCCCTTTTGGATATCATCGCGCGATGAGTTACGCAAACGAAATTTTAAGAGAACTTTACTATCTTAGGGCGTTCGGGTATAAATTTGCCGATTTTTCGCCTTCGTCCGCGGCCTTACCGAGTAGCCTTGCCGAACTAAACGCAAGCATCAAAGAGTGCAATCTATGCGAGCTTTGCAAGAGCGCAAACCACGCACTAACGGGCCTTGGAGATAAAAGCGCTAAAGTAGTTTTCGTATTTGACGCGCCAAACGCCGCCGAGGATGCGAGCGGAGAATTTTTGGCGGGCGACGATAAGTTTTTGCAAAATTTAAACGAGCTAGCAGGACTTAAAAAGGACGAAATTTACGTCACGAGCCTGCTAAAATGCAAGCCCGCAGCCAAAGCTCCGACAAACGCTTACGAGCTTTGCGAGCCGTATTTTAGCGCGGAAGCCCGTCTAGTCGCGCCAAAGCTCATCGTGGCGCTTGGCGAAGAGGTTTTTTACAAAATGATAAAACAAAGCGCGCAAAGCTTTGAAACCATAAGGGGAAACATAATGAAATTTAAACATTCGGCCCTGCTGGCGACCTATTCGCCGACCGCCGTAGCGAAAAATCCAAGCAAAAAAGAGCTGTTTTTCAGCGATCTAAAAAAGATAAAAGAGTACCTATGAGAAAAATTTTAACCGTTTTATTGATCTGCTCGACGCTATTTGCCAGGAGCGACAAGCCGTCGGACATCCCGCCCGCGAGCGAAATTTATATAAATTTAGAACCTGTCAAGTGTAACGACGCCTGCTTGTTAGAACTCGTTAGAGAGGGTCTTTTGCACAGCTTTTTGGCTCGCTACGAAGGCAGCTCCAATCAAGAAATTTTACAAGCCTTTAACGCGCTAAACGGCTCATACGTAAACGCCGGCACCGAAAGCCTGACGCCAAACTCCAGCGCCGAATTTAAGATCGCCGTCATCATCCCGCAAGATAGCATAAAAAGCTACGCCGGCGTCGTCTCAAACGCGGTTATCGCCTATGTAGTGAGGCAAAATGCCGCCATCGAAGTTAAATTTTACAACATCGGCAACGAAGCCCCAAGCGCTATCGACGGCGCACTAGCACGCGCTAGAGGCGAAAATATCGTATATATCATCGCGCCGTTTACGCCTGTTGGCGCAAAATATCTAAACGAGGTTTTAGACCCCGCCATGACGGCTTTTGTGCCGACTCTGCACATCTCTAGCGTCGATTCGCCGCAGGATAATTTGATATTTGGCGGTATAGACTATAAAGGGCAAGTCGAAAAACTGCTAAATTTCTCAAACGGCCAAGTCGCGGCATTTTCTGACGGTAGCGCGCTAGGAGCGGCGCTAAATCGCTACGCTGACGAGTTTAGCGGCGGGCTAGCCTACGAAAACGAGATCGCAAACGGCGTCACCGACCTAAAGTCAATACTATCTGGTAACTCGAGACTAAGCGGCGCGACCGTTTTTCTAAACGTTCCGCTCGTAAAAGCCTCGATGGTGAGCTCTCAGATGCGCCTTTACGACGTCAAATTTAACGCCCTTTTAAGCACGCAGATAAACTACGCGCCGAGCATCTTTAAACTCATGCAACCGCAAGATAGAGAAAAGCTCTACATAGCAAACTCGATCTCCAAAACTGACGGCGCGCTGGACTCAAACAACGAAATTTTAGGGCAAAATTTGAACTTTAACTGGGTAGGCTACTCCGCTAGCGCCGGGCTTGACTACATCTACGCGACCTACCTAAACCGCGGCGCGCAGAGGCTTTTTAACGAGAGCGTCGAGGACTCGCAGATCATCTATGACACGAAGGTTTTAAAAGCCGGCGAATACGGCTTTTACGAGCAATAAGAGGAGAGAAAATCCACTATCTCCTCGCTCATCTTAGCAGGCTTCAGATTGCTAACAAACGCGACCTCAACATCCGCTTCAAAGACGAGCTCGGGTTCGCATTCACCGCTTAAATTTGCGATTTTATAAATTTTATGATTTATGAGCGCGGAGGCTTTTTTTAGGTTCGTCACGCTCGTTTTTACCTCGAGCAGATCGCCCAGGACAGCCGGTTTTTTAAATTTTGCCCGAATCTCACTCACAACAAAATGCCCGTCCTTGCTAAAAGGCTTAACATCTGAGCCAAAAAACATCTCGCTGCGCGCCCTTTCGCAATATTTTATATAGTTTGCGTGATAGACTATGCCGCCAGCATCGGTATCTTCGTAGTAGATTCGTATTTTCATGTTTTTCCTTTTGTCTGTGATCTTATCTTTTGTAAGTTAAATTTTAC
>NZ_CALKTQ010000044.1 GCF_937997465.1 uncultured Campylobacter sp.
CCTGAAGCTAACCGAGTTTTTAGCGAGCTACCTCGAAAAAAGCGGCGCAAAGGGCTTTGTTTTGGGCGTTAGCGGCGGTTTAGACTCTGCCGTAGTAGCCGCTCTTTGCGCGCGCACGGGCTTTGAAACGCATGCACTTTTGATGCCGACGAAGTACTCAAACGAGCGAAATTTAAGCGACGCGCTAAAGCTTTGCAAAGATCTAAAAATGACGCATAAAATCATCGAAATCCAGCCGATTTTGGATAGTTTTACCGCGCAAATCGGCGAGTCGCTGTCAAATTTGCGCATGGGAAACTTAAGCGCAAGGGCCAGGATGTGCCTGCTTTACGACTATTCGGCAAAGATAAACGCGCTAGTTGTGGGTACTAGCAACAAAAGCGAGCGCCTTCTTGGATACGGTACGATCTACGGCGACATGGCGTGCGCGCTAAATCCGATCGGCGAGCTCTTTAAGACTGAAATTTACGAGCTGGCGCGCGAACTAGGTATCGATGAAAAAATCATCGCAAAAACCCCATCTGCCGACCTTTGGGAAGGACAAAGCGACGAGGCTGACATAGGCTATAGCTACGAGCGGCTAGATGAGGTCTTGCGTTTGGCTCAGAGTAAAAGCGAGGCCGAGCTTGCGAGCGAATTTGACCCAAAGCTCGTTGCGATGATATTTTCAAGGATGAGAGCGAATAAATTTAAACTCTCGTTGCCACCGATTGCTAGCGTGGACGTCGAGTAAAATTTGAGCTAAATTTACTGCTACGGCAATAAATTTGGCTGAGGTTTTGAAAGTCAAAAACGGTGAAATTTGACGGCTTGTTTGGTGTCAAATTTGCTTGGCTTTGAGATACGGTAAATTTAACGGCAAAGTCGCGATGATTTTTCTGAAAGTAAAAATAGATAAAACTGCTGTAAATTTGGCGGCAAAATAAATTTAAAAACAAAAAAAGAACGCAGAAGGTAAGATAAAAATAAAAAAACAAGGAGGTACAATGGAAGAGATAGCGTTTTATAGACCTACTATCGACGAGGCCGAGATTACGCTCATCAAAGAGGCTCTAAACGACCACGGTTCGGTGATCGTGGAGAGGCTGGAGGCTGAGCTTAGGGAGTATTTTGGCGTAAAGCACGCCGTTACGACAAATAACAACAGCGCCGCTCACCATTTGGCGCTTTGTTCGATGGATCTAAAACGCGGCGACAAGATCATCTGCTCGGTAAACTCCACTCCGAGCGTGGCGCAGGCGATCAGGCATTTTGACGCCGAGCCGATATTCGTTGACATCAACGAAGACGACTTTAACATGAACCCCCAATCGCTGCGAGACACGCTAAAAGTGCACAATCACAAAAAGCTAAAAGGTATCTTTGTAAACCACGTCGGAGGACAGGCGTCGGATATGGACGAGATCTACGCTATCGCGCAGGAGTACGACGTAAAGGTGCTCGATGACGCTGGCAAGTCCGTCGGCCTAACCTATAACGGCGTAAAAATCGGCTCTGATGACCGCTCGCTTATCTCTTGCTTTAACGTGCATTCGCAGCTCACAAACCCGATCGCGACGGCCGGCTTTATGCTAACGGACGACGACGCGGTCGCCGAGCGCGCTAGACTACTGCGAAACCACGCGATCGTGAATGGCGGCATAGATAAAGACGGCAACCTAGGCTACGTCTACGACGTCGTAGATATCGGCGTGAAGTATGATCTGACGGGTCTTTGCGCAGCGTATGCGGTAGCGCAGTTTGAAAAGACGGATAAATTTATCGCGCGACGCAGACAGATCGCAGCCATCTACGACAAAGAGCTTGCAGGCTGCCCGCACGTCTCGCTACCGATCAAAAAGCGCGATCACGTCTATATCCAGTACATCATCAAGATCGACAAAAACCGCGACGGGTTTGCGAAGGAGCTGCTAGAGCGCGGCATCCACACGGCGCTTCACTACAAACCAATGCACCTTTTAAGCTACTATAAAAGCAAATACGGGCTTAAGGTAAATTCATTCCCAAATGCGCTAAAAACCTATCAGCAGGTGCTTTCGCTACCCGTTTACAACGCGCTTAGCGACGAAGAGGTCGCCTATATCTGCGAGAGCGTACGAGAAGTAGCCAAAACGCGTGTTTAAAAGGAAAATTTACGCCTTTGCGCAGGAGTATTTTTACGCTCCAAATTTATGGCAAAAGTGCCTAGCTATCGCGCTTTTGCCCTTGAGCCTGCTTTACTGTGCTGGCGTGATTTTAAAGTCCAAATTTAGCAAAGCTTTGGATTTTGGCATTCCTATTATCAGCATCGGAAATTTAACCCTAGGCGGCAGCGGAAAGACGCCGCTGGGTATTGCTATTTTAAACGAATTTGAGGGCGGCTGCGTCGTGTTACGAGGCTACGGTAGAGCTTCAAAAGGGCTCGTCAAAGTTGCAGTCTCGGGCGAAATTTTAGTGGGCGTCACGGCTAGCGGCGACGAAGCCATGGAGTACGCAAAAAGCGTAAAAAACGCAAACGTCATCGTGAGCGAAAACCGCGATATCGCCATAAACGAGGCCAAAAAAATGGGTGCAAAGTACGTGTTGCTCGATGACGGCTTCGGTAAATTTCACATCAAAAAATTTAACGTCCTGATCCGCCCATCAGCAAAGCCCTATTTTGATTTCGTCCTACCTAGCGGCGCGTATCGCTACCCTAGCAAATTTTACGCCAAAGCCGACTACGTCGTAAAAGAGGGCGAGGATTTTACTCGTGCGAGCGAAATCATAAATCAAACTGCAAAGATGGTTTTGGTGACAGCCATCGCAAATCCGCAGCGCCTGGAGCCATACTTTAGACTTTGCGTGGGACGCGAGATTTATCCCGATCACTACGCGTTTTTGCGGGACGAGTTAGCAAAAATCCTAGCCCATTACGGCGCGACCTCGCTACTGGTTACGCAAAAAGACGCAGTAAAGATGGAGGAGTTTGGCCTGCCGCTCTCCATCATCGCGCTAAAAACGACGCTGGCGGATAAATTTAAACGAATTATCAAAGAGAAAATTCTATAATCTCCTAAAAATTTTGGGACACATTAAATGAAATTTATACTAACTTCTTGCGCCGACAAGGCCGCAGCCAAAGCTCTAGCCAAAAAGCTTGTAAAAGCTAAATTTGCCGCCTGCGTCAGCGTTTTTAAGGCAAATAGCGTTTATTTTTGGGACGGCGAGATAAAGGGCGAAAAGGAGCGGGTCTTACTCATAAAAACCGCGGTTAAATTTAAAAAAGTCGCTAAATTTATCGAGAAACATCACGACTACGAGCTGCCTGAGATTGTGGCTTTTAAAGCTGACAAAGCTAGCAAAAAATACAAAAAATGGATAAAAAAGGAAAGTAAATGAAGTTATTTCAAACTAGAGCGAGTGAGGGCGAGAGCCTAAAAAGCGTGGAATTTAGCCAGGCGCTACTTAGCCCTAGCTCCGCTCACGGCGGGCTTTACGCACCGACGCAGCTGCCGCAGCTGGATGATAAATTTTTTGCTGAGGCGGTAAATTTAAACTACGCACAAATCGCTCTAAAAATCATAGAGAAATTCGGATTTGACGCGGACGCGGCGATGTTTGAGAGGGCGGTAAAGCGGTATGAGAGATTTGACGATCCGCAAAATCCCGTGCAGGTGCGAAAAATCGGCGAAAACCTCTACGTAAACGAGCTTTATCACGGACCTACGCGCGCGTTTAAGGATATGGCGCTGCAGCCGTTTGGCGCGCTGCTTAGCGAGCTGGCTGCAAAAAGAGGCGAAAAATACCTCATAATGTGCGCTACTAGCGGCGACACGGGGCCTGCGACGCTAGAGACTTTTGCGGACGCACCGGGCGTCAAGGTTGTCTGCCTATATCCAAAAGACGGCACGAGCGAGGTACAGCGCCTACAAATGATAAATGCCGACGCCGCAAACCTCAAAGTAATCGGCATCGAGGGCAACTTCGACGATGCGCAGCGCGCGCTAAAAAGCCTGCTAGCTAGCGAGAAATTTAAAGAGCGCCTAAGCGCTGCCGGACTCTCGCTCTCGGCGGCAAATTCGGTAAATTTCGGCCGCATTTTGTTTCAGATTATCTATCATGTTTTCGCCCACGTCTATCTGCTAAAAACGGGCGAGCTAAAAGACGAATTTGACATCGTAGTGCCTAGCGGCAACTTTGGCAACGCTCTGGGCGCATACTACGCTAAAAAAATGGGCGCAAAAATCGGTAAAATCAAAATCGTCTCAAACGCAAATAACATCCTTACTGAGTTTTTCACGCAGGGGCGATACGATCTGCGCGGCAAAAGCCTGGTTAAGACGATCAGTCCTGCGATGGATATCCTGGTTTCATCAAACGTCGAGCGGTTACTTTTTGATAAATTCGGCGCCGTGAGAACCAAAGAGCTGATGGATAATCTTGCGAGCGATGGCTTTTACGAGCTTTCAAGCAGCGAGCTAGACGCACTAAAAGAGGACTTTGACGCTGATTTTTGCAGCGATGCGGAGTGCGAGAAATACATAAAAGAGTGGGCGGCAAAAGGCGTCGCAGTCGATCCGCACACGGCTACATGCTTTAAGGCGGCGGCGAATTTGACGCGCCCGTGCGTGATAACGTCGACCGCGCACTGGGTTAAATTTACTCCGAGTATGTTTAAAGCGCTAAAAAATGAAACGCTAAAAGACGAAAAAATAGGGCTTGAAGCCTTGGCAGCGGAGTTTAACGACGAAGTGCCCGGCGCGATAAGGTCGCTCTTTACAAAAGCCGCCGTGCATAACGAAATCTCCGCAAAAAGCGACATAGAAGCTAAAATTTTAGCTTGGATCGAGCGATGATCATCATCCCGGCAAGGCTCGCTTCGACGCGAATGCCTAATAAAATTTTACGCGAGATAAACGGCGTGCCAATGTTCGTCGCTACGGCGCGCAGGGTGAGCGCGGCTGACGAGGTCGTGATCGCCGCAGACGACGAGGGCGTGATGCAGATCGCGCAAAAATTCGGCTTTAAGGCCGTGATGACGAGCCGGGCGCATCAAAGTGGAACCGACCGCATCAATGAAGCTGCTGAAATACTCGGTGTCAAAGATAGCCAAATCATCATAAACGTGCAGGCTGACGAGCCCTTTATTGAGCCTGAAAATATCGTCAAATTTAGAGAATTTTGCGAGAAAAACGCGGCGCGAGCATTTATGTTTTCGTGCTTTAAATTTGTGGGCAGCGAGCTAGCGGACGATAAAAACCTGGTCAAAGTAGTGACCGACGACGCGGGCTATGCGCTATATTTTTCGCGCTCGCGCATCCCGTTTGACCGTGCACCGTTTGACGTGTACAAGGCGCATCTAGGCATCTACGGCTACGGCGCGGCAAATTTGAAAAGATTTTGCTCCTTTGCGCCTTCGACGCTCGAAAATACCGAAAAACTAGAGCAACTGCGCGCTCTATCAAACGGCGAGAAAATCCTTATGCTAGAGGTGCAAAGCGACAGTATCGGTATCGACTGCGAGGAGGATCTGCAAAGGGCACGGGCGAAATTCGGAGTTGAGTTAGATTAACGCTGTGAGACCCGAAATTTGGTAAATTTGCCCAAAGGAAAAATGCATGACGAATGAGAAATTTACCGAACAGGTCACGACTCTGGCGAAATTTTTACAGACTTACTGCACTGATAAACACGCACTAGAGCCAAAGCGTGAGATAAATTTGGAGCTAATTTATAAGGGCGAAAGTCTAAACCGTAGCGTTCAGACGCAGCTTTGTACGGAGTGTGAGCAGCTGTTTTTCTACGCTCATGAGCGGCTTTTGGCCTGTTCGCACGATATCAAACCGAGCTGCCGCAAATGCCCGCATCCGTGCTACGAAAAGCCTAGATGGACGCAGATGGCAAAGATAATGAGATATAGCGGCGTGAAACTCGGACTCGTAAAACTTAAAAAGATTTTTACATTTTCAAAGACGGTGGAGTAGGGGTGGTGATTTTCGTCTTTTTGGACTTTTTGTGAATTTTAAGATGAGATCAAGTGGTTACCCTGAAAGGATTCGAACCTCTGTTAGCTGATCCAGAGTCAGCAGTTCTACCACTAAACTACAGGGTAACGATAGGCGAAATTATAGCGAGCGAAATTTAAATCAGCTTTAATTATCTCAAATTTCAAGAATAAAACCGTAAAAATCGCCACGCAAATTTCACAGCCCGAATTTTTCAAGATGGGCTAAAAATTTTTCGGGCGGATAAAATCCGATGAGGCGCGTGTTTTTTAGCTCGTCTTGCGCATCGCTACCTGCGCTGAAAAAGAGTATCGCCGGCGGTCCGATGAGTCCGAATTTTTTCATTATCTGCGCATCGTCATTGCTATTTTTTGTTACATCCACGCGCAAAAGAGTGAAATTTTCCAGCTTTTTTAGCACGGCTTCGTCTTTAAACGTGATCTCATCAAGCTCGTTGCAGCTAGCGCACCAAGTCGCGTAAAAATCGATAAGCACGGGTTTAGACGAGCTTCTTATTGCATTTTCTAGCTCTGTTAAATTTGGCACTGTGATAAAATTTGGCTCATTTTTACTCAAATTTACGCTCGCGCCGCCTGCATTTTTAAAGCCTTCGAGCGGATTTAGCGCCGATTTAGCGCCCGAAAACGAACCTACGATCAGTAAGACGGAGTAGATAAAGGCTAGCAGCGCCGCACCTTTTAGTAGCTTTTTCCCACCGCTTTGCTCGCTACTTGTCGTATCAAAAGCTCCGAAAAATACGCTAGCAAACACGCCGATGACGCCGTAAAGTAGCAGCTCTACTCTAGCACCCAGCACGCGCGCGCTCAGCCAAACCGCCATTATCAGCATGATAAAGCCAAAAAGCGTCTTGATTTTATCCATCCACGCGCCCGGTCGCGGCAAAATTTTACCCGAGCTCGCCCCGATCAGCAGTAGCGGCACGCCCATGCCAAGCCCCATCGTAAAGAGCGCAAGCCCGCCAAATACCGCGTTTCCGCTCTGCGCGATATAAAGCAGTGCGCCCGCAAGAGGCGCTGCGACGCATGGGCTAGCAATGAGCGCAGATAAAAATCCCATCGCAAAAACGCCGATTATGCCGCCCTTGTTTTGGGCTTTTTTGCTAAGTGTGTTTTGCATAGCAAGTGGCATCTGAAGCTCGTAAAGTCCGAACATCGAAAGCGCGAGCGCGACGAAAACGAGGCTAAAGCCGATCAGTACGGCCGGTGTTTGCAGCGCGCTTTGCACGCCCGAGCCAAAAACGCTAGCCGCTACGCCTGCGACCGCGTAGGCGCACGCCATCGCAAAAACGTAGATAAGAGAGAGGAAAAAGCCGCTCGTGGCGCGAGGGTTTTTACTGTTGCCATTTTTAGCGTGCTGGTTGTCGCTGTCAAATTTGTGCGAGTTTGCGTCTGACGCACTTAAATTTACCTCGCCGTTTTTCTCGCCCCTAGCTTGCTTTGAGACGATGATAGATGAAAGGATCGGTATCATCGGAAAGATGCAAGGCGTGAGCGAGAGTAGCAACCCGTAGCCCAAAAACGTGGCGAGCGAGAGGAAGAAATTTGCGCTGCTAAGGCTTGCGGCGATGGAGTCTTGCTCAGAAAGCGGTGCCTGCGAGTCGGGGAACCCATCAGGCTCGGCTGCCTCTATGATCTGCGCGACCGAGTAGCCGCCAAGGCTCTTTTTGACGCCAAATTTGAGTACTTGGGGTTGGTAGCAGATGCCGTCTTTGGCACAGCCTTGGTATTCGAGCTTTAGGGTGAAATTTTCGCCGCCGCTAAGCCCTTTTAACAAATTTATCGGTACAAAAAGGCTAAATTTGCCCGTATAAACCTCGCGTTCGTCGTAAATTTCGCCTTTTGGAAAGTTTAGATGCGAGTTTAGATTTTTGTCGCCTAGGCTTGCTGCGAGGCTGTCTTTGTAGACGTGGATATTTGGCGCGGGGGCGAATCTAAACTCGATGTTTTGCTCGTCGGCGTGCGCGGTGAGGCCGAAGGCTTCTTTGACCGAAAGCGGTTCGGCAAACATAGCGCAGCAGGTCAGAATCGCCGCAAAAATCATCCTAAAAATCATAATATTCCTTGAAATTTTTGTCGTATTTTACACAAGCTCCCATAAAGTCAGCGTTAAATGTTAAATTAAGAGGCGTATTTTAGCTAAATTTTAATTATTTGATAGTAACATTTTAAAAATACCCAAAGGAGGTTTAGAGTGAGTAAAAACGGGACGGATAGCGTAAAATTCGACTACGAGCACGAGCTTCGAAAGCTACAAATCGAGCTTTTAAAATTTCAAAATCACGTAAAAGAGCAGGGTCTGCGCGTACTCATCATCATCGAGGGGCGCGACGCGGCGGGTAAGGGCGGCTCGATAAAGCGCCTAACCGAGCACCTAAATCCGCGCGGATGCCGTATCGTGGCGCTTGAAAAGCCAAGCGACGTCGAGCGCTCGCAGTGGTATTTCCAGCGTTACGTTGCGCATCTGCCAAGTGCTGGCGAGATCGTGATCTTTGACCGCTCGTGGTACAACCGCGCAGGCGTAGAGCCAGTGATGGGCTTTTGCACGCAGGAGGAGCACAAGGAGTTTTTGCGCGAGGTGCCTAAATTTGAGGAGATGATCAAAAACTCGGGCATCATTTTCTTTAAATTTTACCTCTCGGTTTCAAAAGAGGAGCAAAAAAAGCGATTCAAAGAGCGCCTCACTGACCCGCTCAAGCAGTTTAAAATTTCTCCCGTGGATGAAAAAAGCCAGGAGCTCTGGGATCAGTACACCATCGCCAAATACTCGATGCTGCTAGCCTCAAACACGCCGTTTTGTCCGTGGACGATCATCGTTTCAGATAGCAAAAAACAGGCTCGCATAAACCTTTTTAGGTACATCCTGGCAAACGTCGAATACCCGAAAAAAATAGACGCCAAAAACTTCGAGTGCGACGAAGGTATCGTAAGGAGCGGCGAGGAGGAGATCCGCCAGATGGAGGCAAATCTCAAAAACGAGAAGCTATCTAAGATGAACGGGTAGGGCGAGTTTGGGTCAAATTTGACGTGCGATGCGGGGAAACGGCCTCGCGAGAATTTGCCCAAATTTGTCAAATTTGACTCGGCTGTTAAATTTATACGCAGGTGGCAAAACCTGCACCTTTTTGATATGAACGGCGGCAAAATCGGCGCTTGCCTGCTTTGCGGAAATAAATTTGCAAGCGGCGCTATGACAAATTTAACAAAGCCGAGCGGAGCTAAAATTAACTCGAATTTGCCAAATTCCACCGGCGCTCGGCAGGTCAAATTTAAACTATGCAGAGCCGTTATCCGCGCATTTTATAGCCAAATTTAAACATCATCCACGTCATCCACGTCGTACCACGCACCAACTAGTAAACCCTGAGACGTCGCTGTTATCAAGATATTAGCCCAGTGGAGCGCGCTGCCGATTTGTGCTTTTGCAAAAACCGTGATGTAGCCGGATAAAACCGAGAGTATAAACATGTAGGCATAAATTTTAAACAGCGGATTTTGCGTGACGCGTGCCAACCTAAAATTTAAAATCGTCCAAGAAATCGCCGACAAAGTAAATAATGTAAAAAGGCTCTCTTTAACTTAATCTCACACAAAGGAGCATTAAGTTACGATGAGTTCGATGAAAAATAAATATATAATCCGTTCAAGAATTTCTGAAG
>NZ_CALKTQ010000045.1 GCF_937997465.1 uncultured Campylobacter sp.
CCTTGCGCTCCTGCGCACTTTTACCGACCTTTGCAGCGTTTGAGCTATTTTTGCCGCCTTTTTTGAAAAAATCGAAAAATGCCATATTTTCTCCTTTAAATTTAGGGTTGCATTTTACCTGATCTCCGCTTATAGCAGCATTTTACGCGGACACGGTTTGCTAAATTTAACGAGCAAGCAAACGGATAAAATTGATTTGATATAGATTAAAAAAGCAAAGTAAATTTCTAACGAGATAGTAAAAAGTAGAGATAAGTAAACCGGCCGCGAGCGACGAGTCGCCTAAAAATATAAATAGGTCTACCGCTCGCTAAAATCTGCAAATTTTACTTAGCCGAGCAGCCTTTGCAGCACTCCAAAAGCCTGCGCGCCGCATTTGAGGCTACGATTAGTCCTGCAGCAGACATTATTATATCTTTTAGCACTAGTCGTCCAGCGCCCGATAGATACGGGAAGCCGTGATTAGGACTTTCGGCGATGCCGAGCGCCGGATTGCCAAGATTTGGCACCCAAGTCTCAGGCGTCGTTATCAAAAAGCTAAGCGTTACGATAGACATGCCAAATGTCAGCAGCCCGCCGATAAGCCCTAGTTTAGGGAACCAGATGCCAAGCAGCACGAGCGTACCGATAGTGCAGATCATCGCGCCGATCAGATACGAAACCGCATAAGTACCGTTTTGTTTATGCCACTCGATGTTTTTAGGCACGACCAAGCCTTCCGGGTTTTTGTGTAGGTTGTACTCGGCGACCATTTTGCCCTTGCCGTTATCTACGATATCTTTTTTGCTATACATGTAGCTAAAAAACGGGCTGTTGGTTACAAACGGCACGATGCCGTCGGCCTCGTATTGCACGACTTTGAGTCCGCCTATCCACGCCATCACGATGAAAATCGCGACGCTAACGTAGTTTACGAAATATTTTTGCGAGCCCGCTAAGGCTTGTAAAAATTTTTGCATTAAGTTCCTTTAGGGTGATTTTTATAATTTTAATTAGACTGTATATTTAAAGCTAGATAAAATTATAACGGGATTATATATAAATCATATAAAATTCGGCTTAAAAAAGATAAGCATTATCATAAATGGAAACTTTAATTACATTTTAGTTTTAGTTTAAGCAAGATTTTAAATTTATAATATCTTTATCTGCAAATAGCCACCAAAACACACTAAAGACTATTTGGTAGATTTGGCTGTTCCATATGGGTGGATTAATAGCAAAACTTGCGTTAAATTTAAGACTTGATCTCTAGCCGCCAAAACCAAAACGAGCTCGTTTTAGCTTAAATTTTGACACCAAGCCGAATGTAAAATTTATTTTTACGAACCTTGCAAAACATTTAAGACGCTTTTGAGGTGCCCAAATTAAACATCGAAAATCAAACGAAAAGAAATCAAATTTACGAGAAATTTATCGGATCCATATCGACGTCAAAGCCGTGTGCGGCGCAGATACGAGCGGCTTTTATAAGCGGAGCGTGAGAGGCACAACGCAGTAAAATCTCAAAACGGTATTTACCGCCGAGGATCTCGATCGCACACTTGCCATGCCCGACTATCTCGAGCGAGGTTTCGGCGGCGCGTAAATTTTCAAGCTCGGCTACGCAAATTTCAAGCCTTTGCTTTGCCGTCTGCTCGCTTTTTTCAGAAACGATAACTCGTAAAAGCCTAGCAAACGGCGGATATATCGGCTCTCTAGCAAGAATCTCCTCGTCCAAAAACGCTTCGTAGTCCGCGATAAAATTTTCAAAAAACTCCCGTTGCCTGCTCTGCACGACCACGCGCCCCTCGCCCGAGCGCCCAGCCCTGCCCGCCACCTGCATCGCCAGTGCCAACGTCCGCTCGCGAGCGCGAAAATCAGGGAAGCTTAATAGCTCGTCAACACCCATGATGACTGCAAGATCCACGTTGTGATAGTCGTGCCCCTTGCTTAGCATCTGCGTACCGACAAGCGCGTCTATTTCGCCCGCGTTAAAGGCCTTTAGCGTCTTTTCGAGCTTGTTTTGCGTCGTGATCTCATCGCGGTCGAATTTCTCGATCCTAGCCGCTGGAAACGCCAAGCGTAAGGCCTCCGTTAGCTCGTCGGTGCCGATTTTTTTCGCCTCGATCATCTCGCTACCGCACTTCTCGCACGAGCACGTCGCAGACGTCGTAAAACCGCAGTACTGGCACTTTAGCAAATTTCGCTTTTTGTAAAAGCTCATTCCTACACTGCAAAACGGGCACTTTATCGTGCTGCCACACTCACGGCACGACAGATAGCGAAAGTTCGCGCGCGTCGGTAAAAATATGACCGCCTGCTTACCGCTCGCAAAACTCGCCGCAAGCTCGCCCAGGATCACGTCGCCCAGCCCCGTCTCGCTCTCGTCGTAGATAAATTTTTTCTCGCTTTTAAAAAACGTTCCTCTCAGCCTAAAATGGGGCTGTTTTTTAAAGCTCACGACGCTAGGAGTCGCGGAGCCAAGCACAACTTTGACGTCAAATTTGCTCGCTAAAAATAGCGCGAGGTCGCGGGCGTTATAGTGCGGATTTTGCGCGGATTTGTAGCTGTCGTCGTGCTCCTCGTCGACGATAATAAGCCCAAGTTCGGTAAACGGCAAAAATAGCGCCGAGCGCGCACCTGCGATCAAATTTATCTCGCGACTCTGAAATTTTTGCAGGATCTCGCCGCGCTTTTTCGGCGTTATTTTGGAGTGCCATACGCCAAATTTCTCGCCGAAATAGCTTTTTAGTCGCTTCGTCATCTGAGGCGTGAGCGAGATTTCAGGCATCAAAAGCAAAACCTGTTTGCCTGCTAGCAGATGCTCGCGAATGAGCGAAAAATAAATCTCGCTTTTGCCGCTTCCGGTGTCGCCGAAAATCAAACTCGTTTTGTGAATTTTGGCAAAATTTAGCGCCTCTTGTTGATCTTGGTTTAGGTTTGGGATTTTTGAAAAAAACTCCATCGTAGCTGATTGGTCGGTGCTTATTTTTGGCGACCGTACGGGATTATTAAGATTTAATTTAGTAGCAACACTCCCGTTTGAGTTAAAATTTTCTTGATAGTTGCCGCTATTTAAATTGTCAGGCAAATTTGGCTGCGATGATTCGTCAAATTTTGTATCCAAGTTATCGTTTATCTCGTTTTTATCAGTCAAAATTTGCGCTTGCGTCAAATTCTGCAAGCAAGACAAATCAATCTCTAGCGGAGTAAAAAGTCCGGCCGCGATAGATAAATTTACGACGTAATAGTGCGAGATAAATTTTAAAAGCGAGATTTGTATAGGCGTAAGCGTAGCGTGTAAAATTTCTAAAATCTCAAGCGTTTTAAAATTCGGCTCGGCTACGTTTTGGAGTACATAGCCGATAGTTTTTTTATTTTTTATATTGATTAAGACTTGGGTAAAATTGGGTATTTTAAAATCTGAACAATATGTAAGCGGCTTAAGATTTAAGCCGCTAGGTAAAATTTGGTAGTAGGGCATTACTCCGTCAATTGCTTGCAGAGTTTGTCGTTATTTGGGCAACTAAAAGAGCCATCGGCAGTATCATAAGTAAAATCTACGCTTTGATTTTTATTTAACGCAAAGGTATATACAGTCCTGCTACCTGTCGTGCCTCCTTTTTTCCACCCAGATACATCAGAAGCGCCTTTTTCTTTTATACCGTTTTGCAAAACATTAGCAAAAATATTCGTTACTCCAGATTTTTCAAGGCTATCATAAGTAAATTTGCCAGATAGCATATCAGTATTATGCTTATTTATTATACCGCTTCGTATCGAGGCTATATCACTTCTAGCTTTAACGAGCACCGCATCATCTCTCGTTACGAACAGTCTAGGTACAGCAATACCTGCCAATATACCGATAACAACTATTACAAAGACAAGTTCAAGCATTGTAAATCCGCGTTTCATAAATAATCCTTTGTGATTTCAAAGATTATATCTTATATAAACTTAATAATTTTAGTAGTTTTTATGGTTAAAAATAAAAGAGCTAAATTTAAAAAACCCAAGCCTTAGTTTTTAAGTCTTGGGTTTAATATAAACTAATTTTAATAATTAGAACTTAATTGTTGTAGTGCTTCCTATGGCAATACCTTTTGTTGGAGTTGTTGAACCTTCTGGGGTAAATGTAGCATCAATCATGCCCTTAAC
>NZ_CALKTQ010000046.1 GCF_937997465.1 uncultured Campylobacter sp.
AGTTGCCGTTTTTATCGGTGATTCTATTTACGACGCTGTGTATGTGGCGATCGGCTCGCTGAAACTGATATCCGCCCTCGAAATACCAATCCTCGCTCGGAGCGTATTTAAATTTAGCGCTAGCTGTCGTCGTTTTTAGATTCATACCGCCGTATGACTGACCAAGGCCCGGAGTTTTGTTATCGACCGGATCTGGCAGCTTTAGGTCGTTTCTGATCATGCCGTCTTTTACGTAAAGCGCAAAAAGTCCAGCAAAGCCGTGAGTGTTGTGCTCGTAGTAGCTAGCCGCAGTCTCAAACGTAAGCGACTCGGTCGGATAAAACTCGAGCGTGATGCTGGCTAAGCGGCGCTGATAGTTGCTGTCTTTTACTTGTTTTGCGCCATCTGAGCCGTATACGACCGCGCGGTAGCCTACCTTGTCAAATTTCATCGAGCTATCTACGCCCACGCCAAAGTGCTCTCGCGAAGCGTAGTCCGCCCAAATACTGTGCTCATTATCTACCGGGCGTTTTCTAGTATAGTTAAAGACGCCGACTGGATTTTGCGGGCCGTAGAGCGAGCCGGCAAGACCGTTTTGTATCTGCAAACTCTCAAACATCGCCATAGGAATCGCCGTAGTCGAGATAGCGTAAAAGCCGTCCCAAAAAACGTTACCCACGACGCTACCCTCAAAGCCGCGAGTTTGCGGACGACCTACCGTGGTGCCGCCTCTCATCTGAACCTGCGCGGACGGGAAGTATTTCACTGCCTCCTCAAAACCGGTCACGCCTTGGTGATTCATCGTTTCTTTTGTGATCGTGCTTATCTGATACGGGGTGTCTAGTACCTTTTTGCCGGCTAGGATACCGTTTTGCACGTTTTTAGCCAGGATGCCCTCGCTGATACCGCTCTCGCTGATGTTATCGCCGACGCTGTTTATCTCGACGCCTTCTAGCTTAACCGTATCTGCGGCATTTGCTTGCGCCGTAAATAGCGCCAAAACCGCACATGTGGCAACTGAAAATTTCACTCTAATTTAGACTCCTTATTGGTTTTATGCTAAATTTGCATAACGCGCGTATGTTACAAATTGTTTACTTAATACAAAATTAAAATTATATATTGATATAATATATATT
>NZ_CALKTQ010000047.1 GCF_937997465.1 uncultured Campylobacter sp.
CGTCGCTTGGGATCTTGCCTTCCGTGAGCTCGTATAGGCAGTGGAGCGATGCTACTTGCTTGCCGTTATAAACGTGGTTTGTTTTATAAAATTTAACCAAATTCATTCCGCAAACGGCGCAGTACTCTTTATCCTCACCGCTTCCTACGAGCGTAGCTTTGCTAGGATCTACGCTTTGAAACATCGGCTTCATCTTGCCGGCTTGCTCGTTTGCTTCGGCACCGAAAAGTAGCGCCGCTAGTAGCGCCGAACCCAAAACAGAACGTAAAATCATATTATCTCCTTAAATTATTTAGTTTTATTTGTTTCCGGTTTTAAAAACTCCGCATTCTCGCACGCGACTTTTAGGCCCTTTGCGCAGCTTTTGTCAAAAAGCTCTTTAGCCTTAGCGGTGTCGGCTGCGACGCCTTTGCCCTCGGCGTACATGATAGCTAGGTTGTTGCAGCCTTTGTCGTAGTTTAGGTTGCAGGATTTTTCGTAAAATTCTTTAGCTTTGGCGTAGTCTTGCTTGGTGCCTTGACCGAATGCATACAAAAAGCCGAGGTTATCGCAGCCGATACCCACGCCGCCAGCGCAGGCCTTTTCATAAAATGATTTTGCTTTAGCGTAGTCTTTTTCTACGCCCATGCCCTCAAGGTGCAGGTAGCCTAGGTTGTTGCACCCCATCATATCGCCGTAGTTGCAGGCTTTGGTATAGAGCGAGATGGCCTTTTTGATATCGGTTTTGACGCCCGCGCCGTTTGCGTAAAGTAGTCCTAGTGCGGTGCAGCCTTCGTCGTCTTGGCACGCTTTTTCGTAGTACGCAGCGGCTTTAGCGAAGTCCTGAGTCGCGCCGTTGCCGCTTTCGTAGATGTAGCCTAGGTTATTGCAAGCAAGCGCAAATTTGGCGTTGCAAGCTTTTTGGTATAAATTTATCGCCTTTTCGTAATTTTTCTCCACGCCGCCCGTGCCTTCAAAATACACCACTGCAAGGTTGTAGCAGCCCGATGCCTTGTTTTCCTCGTGGCAGGCTTTTTCGTAGATTTCTATCAGCTTTTTATGGTCGCCGCTTTGCTGGGCCTGCATGCCCTCCTGGATAAAGCCTGCGTTTGCGCTAGCGCATAAAATCGCCGCCGCTAGTAGTTTTTTATACATTTTTTCTCCTTTTAAATCGTTTTTACGTCGCGTCCTCTAAAGGCTAGCGCGGTTATCAAAAGTATGCAACCAAGCGCGATATAGACGCTAATATGCACCGGCGGCAAATCTCCGCTAGCGTAAGAGTGCATGCCCGTTAGGTAAAAATTTACGCCAAAATAAGTCATCGCGATCGAAGCGTAAGAAAACACCGATGCGATCAAAAATACGTAGAGTGAATTTAGCTTTGGTATAAAGCGCAGATGTAGCGCGATCGCGTAAACTAGGATCGATACGTACGACCACGTCTCCTTGCTATCCCAGCCCCAGTAGCGCCCCCAGCTCTCGTTTGCCCAGATTCCGCCGAAGAAATTTCCAAGCGTTAGCAAGCAAAGACCTATGATTAGACTAGCTTCATTTATCGCTGCGATATATCTGATCTGCTCGTTTAGCCTCGCCTCGTTTGCTTTGTTTTTAAACGCCATAAGCCCTAGCGCGATAAGACCCAGCACGCAACCAAGGCCTAAAAATCCATAGCTAGCAGTGATAACCGATACGTGGATACTGAGCCAATACGACTTTAGCACCGGCACAAGGTTGGTAATCTGCGGATTTACGAAGCTCATATGCGCCACCAGCATCACGATGCCAGCTAGCAGCGCGGCCGCCGCAAGCGCAAGCAACGAACGCCTAAAAAATATCATCCCCGCTAGCGCTCCGGACCAGCCGATGTAGATCATTGATTCGTAGCTATCGCTCCAAGGTGCGTGTCCTGAGACGTACCAGCGCAGAGCTAAGGCGGCCGTATGCACCGCAAAACCTAGCACGAATGCCGCTAAAATGGTTCGCTCAAGCGGTAAAATTCTCCTTGATAAAAATACGGACGCAAGCCCTAGTAAAAGCGCAGCAAAACCCAAAATCCAGTAGAAATAAACCAGCTTTTTAAACACCGAAGCGCGGTTGTAAAAGACCTCGGCATCGACTCTGCTAACGCTAGGTAAAATTTCCGCCGAGGCCGTTCGCTGATAGTTTCTTAGTGCGGCTAGTGCGGAGTCGGCCTTGCCCCAGTTATTATCCGCGATACCTTCTTGCAGGCCAGTTATATAGTCGTTTAGCGTACTTTTTGTGCTAGTATCGACTCGCTCATCGCTAAAGGCGTCGTTTGGCGAGAGCCACGCGTGTTGCGGGTCGTTGGCTACCGGGATAAATTTAAAAAAAGTACCCTTAAACGTGAGATACGCGATGTTTAGCCGCTCGTCAAATTTGATGAGGTCGTTATCGAGCGTGCCTCGTTTAGAGAGCGGTTTTTCGTTTGCGGCTTCGACCTGCGCGGCTAGCTTATACTCGCCACTTGCGTCAAACGCATCCCTAAAGCTCGCGTAATCTCCGCTCAAATTTAGCATTTTTTTGATCTCGCCGTTTTTTATTTTGACGATTTTTATCTCTTGCCAGAGTGCAGGGTTTAGATTCATCCCAAGCACTATTTGTTCGGCGCTTAGACCGTAAAGCGAGTCTGTGCCGGAGATTTTATTTACGATCTCGCCCGCTTCCGTGCTAAGCGGCTTTATCCTGCCCGCGTAGTCTTGCACTAGGAGCTTTGCAAATTCGCCGTTAGCGTGAGCGGCGGTGTTTGCGGCGAAAGTTTTTAAAATCTCGCCCTCGTTTTGCTCGGCCGCGTTTGCGTTAAAATTTAAAAAACCAAGCGCTATAAATGCCGCGACGAGAGAAAAGCGGCTATTTTTAATAAAATTTATGAGCTTTAAAAATCGGCTATTTTTAGTAAAAAAGTTGCCGATAACGCCGACGCAAAGCAAGAAATATCCGATGTAGGTCGGGATTTTGCCCGGATCGCGGTTGACCTCTAGTACCGTGCCCTGTTCGTCCGCGTCATAGGAGGACTGAAATAGCTTAAAGCCTTGCAAATTTAGCGGATGATTCATGTAAATTTTATACTTTGCCAAAATTTCTCCCGCGTCTGAGAGCGCCTCTACTTCGCTAGAGTATGAGGACGGGCTTTGCGAGCCTGGGTAGCGCTCAAGCTCAAATTTAATAAGCTTTATCGAAAACGGCAAGCTAACTAGCTTTGAGCCCCAGGTTAGCATTATCTCCTCGCCGTCAAAATTTAGCGTGCTAGGTTCGCCCAGCCAGCCGGCTCCGCCGTGGATTTTGGCCGTTTGCTCGCGCTGCCCTTCAAAGCCCGCTTTTACTACGAGAGTACCGCGCTCGCCTTTGGGTGCAGGTTTATAGAAGTCAAATTTGACGGTGAAATTTTTTGAGTTTATGGTTTGCGTGAAGCTAAAATTATTATCGCCGATTTGGGTTAAATTTAGCGGATACTCGAAAAATGCGTCTTTGGTTCGGATCTGCAGATACGGCTTTACGCTCACCATCTCGTTTCCGCTCTCGCCAGCTCTTACGTGCAGTACGCCCTCAGCGCCCAGATACCGCGTCAAAGCCGCACCGATAAAGATAACGATAAATGCCGCGTGCAGAACGAAGGAGCCGAAGCGGCGCCACATTTTGGTTTTAATTATAATGCCGAGCAGGCTCAGCGTCGCAGCGCCCATGACGCACTCGTACCAGCGCGCCTCATAGACTAAAATTTTAGCCGTTTGCGTGTCATAAACGCTCTCTAAAAAGGTTGCGACGCCGGCACCTGCGGCTAGGATAAAGAGGAGGCAGAGCGCAACTTTGTAAGAAGTTAAAAATCTAAAAAAATTTACGCCCAAAATCGCCTCTCCGAGTTTTTACATTATTATATCGTAAGTTTGCCCTGCGTATAGTATAAACATTCTAAGAAGTAATACTCCGACCACGCTAGCAAGCGCGCTAACGTAGAACGCAAACGCGGTGTGAGCGATCTTTTTGCCCAGTGCGAAATTCAAAACTAGCGGTACACAAAATCCTACGCCCACGACGCCTAGCCAAAATAGCTGAGCGTAAACGCCCTCACTAAAGGCAACGCTTGCAGCTTTTTGTACGTCGCTGCCTGTGATTAGCGAAACGAAAATCATGCCGATTAGTAAAATTTCCATCGCTAAAACCGGCCACTCGACCGCGTGTAAAATTTTAAGATCGCCGCCGTGCGGGTCGGCTTTAAAGAAAAGTGCGGCTATCAGGCTAGATCCCGCGATACCCGCCGATAAGCCCGACGCCACGAAAAGCGCAGGTAAAACGGCGGTATTAAGGATAGGAAATCTAACTAAGACCGAGATCAAAAAGCCCGTATAAGCACAGATCGCAACTGCAAAAACGAGCGTAAGCGCAAGAAGTAGCGGACGAAGCACGTTTACGATTTTCATCACAAGCTCGAAAAGACCTTTTAAAAAGCTAAGATTGCGCGTCAAAAACTCTCTAAGGCACTCTTCAAACGCATAAAGGCAGGCTACGAAGGTAAGCGGAATATAGACGCAAAGCGCCGCAACGCCCACGGACATAACCGATGTGAAGTTATAATTAATCAAAATTTTCCAAAAAAGAAGCGGTCGCTCTAAATCGGCTACCAGACAAACCATACCGAGTAAAATCGTAACGAAAGATAGCAGCGACGCGGCTTTAAACAGCGGCGTGCTTTCGGTCTGTTTTTTATAAAATTTGACGAGGATCGCGACTACCAAAGCGCCGCCGCTCATACCCGCTAGCAAAAGATAGACCGCGATCGGCCAGCCCCACTCCACGCCGTGCGAGAAGGTCGCAGTGAAATTTATAGCTCCGTTCATATCATACCCCCAATTTAACCGCAGGAATATAGCGCAGGCTCGGCTTCGTGCCGCACTCCGGACGCATTCGCAGGCTGTCTTTTACGCGAAGCAGCTTGCTGATGTGCGATTCTTCGTCGTTTAGATCGCCGAATACGATCGCCTCGTATCTGCACGCCTCAATGCAGGCAGGCTCGTGGCCGTCTTTTAAATTCGTATCCAAGCAGAAGTTGCAGCTCTCTGCGGCTCTTGTTTCATGATTTATAAATCGCACGTCGTAAGGACAGGCGACGATGCAGTATTTACAGGCGATGCAGTCGTCGGTATTCATCGTCGTAATGCCCGTTTTTTCGTCCTTGTGGCAGGCTTTCGTCGGGCAAACTTTTACGCACGGCGCGTCCTCGCACTGCTGACAAGATACTCTAACATAGCGCTTTTCTTTCAAATTTAGCGGATCGGTTTTATCCTGGATAAAAAGCCTCATTTGGCCTTTTGGGACCGAATTTACCTTTTTACAGGCGATCTCGCAGTCGGTGCAGCCCACGCATTTGTTCTGATCGAAGATCATGCCGTAGTGCGGCTTTTTCGGCTCTTGCTTTTTAGCACTTGCGTTTACATCTTGCGCACTTTTATCTGTGCCGTTTTGTGCGAGCAAGCTTGAGGCGATTGCGCCGAGCCCCAAAGAGCCGAGTGCGGCGGATTTTATAAAATTTCTTCTTTGCTTTTGCATATTCTCCTCCGACTAAATTTAAGCAAAACTACTTTGTTTTGTTCGCGTCGTGAAAGCTTTTAGCCTCGCTTTCGCTAAGCTTTTTGGCCGCATCGGCAAGCTCGCCGGGCTTTAAAACTTTTAGTAGTTCGGCTTCAAAAATCACCACAGAACCCGCAGGAATTCTATCTACGTCCACGTTGCCGTAGGCTAAATTACTAGGGATTGTAAATTTATATTTCGAGCCCGTATTCATCAAAAGCAACCCCTCGCGCAATCCGTCGATTAAGCCTATCATAGAAAGATGCGCCGGAATTTTAGACGCGAAAGTATCGTCAAATACGCTACCATTCGTCAAATACGCCTTGTAGTTCATCACTACTACGCTCTCAGGCTTTGGCTTTTCGCCCATGCCTAGCTTTAGAATTTCATATTGAAGACCGGATTTTGTGGTTTTAACGTCCGGATTTTTGGCATTTTTCGCCATAAATTCCTTGCCTGCTTTTAAATTTTTATCAAGCTCCGCTTTGGAATTTGTTTCTACGATCTTATTTAGCTTATCGGCTCTTTGATTCAAAAGCGCAATAATTTCCTCATCTTTTAGCTTCTGCTGCTTTTTAAGAGCGTCCAAAAACCCCTCTATCACCGCATCTAAGTCATATTTGACGCCTAATGCGGCTTGTGAATGCAGCTGGTTTGAAACATAGCTTCCGGTAGAAGCTCCGATGCTATAAGATTCTTTTTGTTCTTGCGTAGTTAAATTCGCGCCCAACGCGCAGCTTGCCAAAACGATAGGCAAGAAAATTTTTAGTCTTTTTTGCATACATTTGCCTTTTAAATTTCGGGGCCGCGAACTTACGCGACCCCGAAAGAATTATAAATTATTATTTAAAATTCTTTGAGCCTCTTTGATATACTCTTTAGCGGCCTCTAGCCTTTGCTTAGTATATTTAAAGCCATGCATTCCCCATGAGCCGTCTTTTTCGATAAGATCGACGGTGTCTTGAGCTTTTTCTATTAGCTCATAGACGCGAGTTTTATCACTGGAGTTAAGCTTTTTAGTCTCAAGGATAGAGTAAATTCCTTGAATACCGATCTTAACTTGCGAGAAATCGCTCTTAATTGGAGTTTGCCAGCCCATAACCTCATCGTAAACCTGCTTTTGGTTCTTGAAGTGAAGTGTCTCTTTTAGCTCGGAAACGACAGGGCTATGGCAGCCTTTGGTATCTTGCATATCTTTATCCGCCCACGAGGTTCGTGCGCACGACCACATAAGATCGACGAAATTTCGTCCATCTTTATTTCTTTGGAAGTGCCAATCTTTCGCATCTCTCGGACCTTTGGCGGCATCGCCTGCGACTAGAGATTTTCTAGCAGGATCGATGTCGATCTTCCAGATGTGCGATCTTCTTTGAGTATCAAATCCCGCGTTGTCTTGGAACTGAATAGCATAGAAGTTTTCGCAGCTCATCATAAACGGCATGTGGCAAGATGCGCAGGTGTTGTCTTTATGCGTATCGGCTCTTGCGGCGATGTAGGCTTGCTCTTGGTGGCAATCCTTGCACTCTTTTGTGATCTTAGGCTTTGTATAAAACGCACTCAAATAGCCCTGCTCGGAGTTGTAATTTACGCCCTTGACGGTTTTATCGCCAACTACCGGTCCGGTGTTATCGTGCGGATCGTGGCAGGTTACGCAGCGCATACCCTTCTCGTAGTGAGCGGTGAAGTAGGACTGAGAGCCTTCAGAGCCGCAGCCTGGACCCATGGATTTAAATTTAGAGCTAAGAGATAGATCGGGGTTTCCGTTGTTTAGCGGATTAGCACGAGCTAAATCAGGGCTATAGTTAAATCTTTGGTGGCAGCGTTCGCAGTTTGAGGTTCTAAAATTTGTAGCGCCGTCAAGGTGACCGCCCGCTCCATGGCACTCTTCGCAGGTGATACCCTTGGAGATAGTGTGCTTTTGAAGCTCTTTTGCATTACCCAAAGCAGCATAGAATTCTTTCTTAGTTTTAAAATCGAATTTGAATGGGTGGCAGACTTCGCAATACGAGCTGTTTGCTTGGAAAAACATCGATTTTTTATATTTCGCAGCATACGACGCAAGACCTCTTACGTAACCGCCGTTATCGCCGTATTCCTCAAGCGTGCCCGGAAATTCCGGAACGATCTTTTTAATCTTTTTGACCGTCTCATCGTCTAAATTTAACGCCCAAGTCCTTTGGAATTGGTTGCCGCCGGCTACGATTTGACCGGTACCATCTCTTAGCAAGCCGCCCTCTACGTGATAGGTTCCGCGTAGAAGCCATGCATCTACGTAGCCAAATTTTGTCCTTAGATGCCCCACGGTCGCATAAATTACGTCAGGGGTAATACCTTTTGGAAGGATCGACGCCGTATCCGGACTAAATACAGGATCGGTTAGGTTGTTATTAACCTCCGGGTGCTCGCCCGGGAAGCGGATAGTAGTGGCGTGGCGCGATCTGCTCCATGTCTCATACTGTGCAGGGTGGCACTCGCCGCATTTTTCAGGACCTATGAATTTATTCGGAAATTGCAAAGAAGAGCCCGCAGGGATTCTATACATCATAGAGCTATAGCCCTTGCCGTCGTCTCTTTTGCTAGCCTTCGAAAAGTCAAATCCATGCCCTTCCGCAAGCCACTCCAAACCTCGGTCATGTACATCCATCTTACCGACCGTCTTACCGCCGTATTTAGTAAAAATCGGGTGATTTTTAAATAGCCAGTCATACATCTCTCGCTCTTCTACGACGTAGTCCTGCAAGGATATGACGCCTCTGCTTTGCAACGTGCCCTTAGGATTTGCGATGACGTCGCGCGATTTTTGCGACATTTCCATCTCATGCCCCATGCCTTCATCAGCACAGGCTCCTGCGGCAAAAATGCTAATACAGGCTAGCGCGCCTAGTAGCATCTTATTCCATTTTTTCATGGCTCCTCCTTTGAAAATCGAAATTTTAAATTAGCAAAGTTCTACGCTCGAAATAATATCAACAAAAAAGGGTAAAAAAGGGAGAAATTTAATGAAGTCTAAATTTAACGAAAAGAGATCGTAAATATCGCGCCTTCGTCGGAATTCGCAGCGCTTATGCTCCCTCCGTTTTTTTCGATTATCATCTTGCTCATATATAGTCCGAGCCCGCTGCCCTGCTGTTTTGTCGTAAAGTGCGGCTCAAAAATTTTATCTAGCTGCGCTTCATCGATGCGGCTTGCGTTATTTTCGATCGTGATTACTCGCTCGCCCTGTTTTAAAAATGAGCGGATTTTAATCTCGCGCCGTTTAAGCGACACGTCCAAAAACGCCTCCTTCGCATTGTTTATGATGTTTATGAGCACCTGGATGAGCTCGTTTACATTGCCGTAAAGCGTAAAATTTTCCTCTATCCGCACGCTTATATCGATGACGTGTTTTTTAAGCGAGGCGTTTAAAATTTTACGCGCCTGCTCGATCGCTTCGCCGGCGCTAAATTCCCTCTTCGGCATGTTTGGATTGAAGAAATTTTTAAAATCCTCGATCGTATCGCTCATAAATTTCACCTGCTCGCCCGCATCCCTGATGCCGCCCTCGAGCCTTTCTTTTGAGAGCTTGCCCCGCTCGTTGTAAAGCTCTAAATTTATGAGCGTGGAGCTGATCTGAGATAGCGGCTGGCGCCACTGGTGCGAGATATTGCCGATCATCTCGCCCATGAGCGCGAGGCGGCTTTGATTTATCAGTAAAAGCTGAGTCTGCATCTTTAAGGTCTCGTTTTTTTTGTGAATTTTATAGATACAAAATATGCAGATCAAAAACACTGCAAGCAAGCTTAGGCCGCTAACGACAAACTCTTTGGTGTGATAGAGCAAAATGCTTTTTATCGGAATTTTAAAGCTTATCATCGCGATCGTATCGCCCAGGCCGCCTTTGAAATTCCCCACATCGCCGTAGAGCTCTTGCATTTTTTTGGGCGCCGCGTTGATACTGTGGCACTCAGTGCACGAAGGCTGGGAGTTTATTATCGGTAGGCTCAAAAGATACGAGGCGCCACCTTTATCATAGATGACTCTGGAGTATTCTTTATATTTGTTTTCTTTAAAGCCCTCTAAAATTTCATTCTCAAACTCGCTTCCCTCGTGTTCGGGATTGAGCGGATCGGTAGCGACAAGCTTGTAGTCGTAGTTGATGTTTTCTTTGGCGAGCTGAATTTTATAAATTTCGCGCGTTATGTAGGTCGAGGACATCAGCCTCGGATCGAAAAAATCCTCACTCAGAAGCTTTTTTTCCTTAAGCTCGTTTATTAGCGGGCGCTGCACGGTCGAGACGTAGTCGCGCACCGCATTCATCGTATCTAGGATATAAAACGCCTCGCGCCTCGTGTCCTTTAGCGCAAGCTCGCGGTAGAAGTTAAAAACCAAAGCCGTAATTACGATATATAGCAGCACGAAAAGCGCTACGATAAATTTAAATTTATACTTCAAAGAGATACCCCACCGCATATAAATTTTTAATCACGTCCTTGCCGATCTTGCGGCGCAGCTCTTTGACGATCGCCTTAATCGCTTCCTTGCTAGGCTGCTCGAACTCCCACATATAGCCAAATAACTGCTCGTAGGTTATAGTTTGATTTTTGCGCGCTAAGAAGTACTCCAAAAGCTTGCTCTCGCTTTTGGAAAGATGACAGGCGCTGTCTTTGACGTAGATGATCTTTTTGGCAAAATCATACTTCAGCTCATCGTTTATACTCAATATCGGCGCGTGATTTATCAGCTCCGCAGCGACGTCTTGCAGCGCCTTTATAAAGGCGTTTTTGTCGTACGGCTTAGGCAGATACCTAGTGATCTTAAGCTCCACCGCCCGCCACAGATACTCCTGCTCGGTGTGGCTCGAAAGTATCACGATCGGCACTGAGATGCCGGCAGCTCGGATCTTTTTAACGACCTCTAGCCCATCCATATGCGGCACGCCGATATCAAAAACCAGCGCGTCGTACGAACCGCTCATCGCCTCATCAAGCGCCTCCAGCCCGTCCTTAACCCCCACTACTTCGCCGAAAAACAGCTGTAGCGATTCGGTTATATTTTTTAAAATCCCGGGCTCGTCCTCTAGGCAAAGAACCCTTTTATTGGACAAAACATCCAATAATTCGTAATCTTGCATTCTCTATCCGCCTCCAAGCTTAGCGCATTTCATTCTTAATCATCTCTTAAATATAACTCGCTTAAATTATATAAATTTAGCATTAAATCAACGTTAAAAAATATACCAAAGCGGTTTGCACGCCAATTTAGACCTCAAACCGCATATGTGCGAGCTTTGTGCCTGCATAAGTCGGCTCAAAAGATCACAAGAACGTAAAAAGGTGGGGCGATAAGCTTGATATTAAATTTTACCGCCTCGCAGGCGGCATATGAAAGGCGGTAAAATTTTATTTGAGAGGTGCTTGCATATGCATTTCGCAGACAAAGGCAATTAAAACATAAAATCTATCAGCTCCGCAGCTCGGCGGAATAGAATTTAGAATTTAGCCAGAACTGGACGTGTTAAATCTAATGTGAATGCTCCATCTTTGAGTGATCCATGCCGCTATGATCCATATTCTCCATCGAGCCATGATTCATATGCGAATGATCCATCCCCTCCATCGAACCCATATCGTGGCTCATCCCGCTCATCGAGCCATGATCCATCATAGAATGTTCCATGCCGCTCACACCTGGATCGGTCATTCCAAAAATCATCGCGACGTGTCCTAACACCAAAAATACAATCAGTGCCAAGAAATGAAATTTAAGCCTAGCTCTAAATTCCGCTCCTTTTGCGATAACTCCTAGCTCCAAAAGTAGCAGCACCAGCGCAGGCAGCGCCGCCGCTACGTATGCCGCCAAAGCTAAGGTGTCCGCAGCGCCACGTAAATGAATGACGGGCAAAATTTTAACCGCTACGTAAATGATTAATATCGTAAAATAAGCGCCGAGAATGATGCTAAGGCATTTATTGATTTTTAGCGACAAAGAGCCCTTCTGCGCGTGGTACAAGCTAAAAAATTCGCTCGCTACTATCGCTTCTGCTAAGCCCATCGGCACCGCCATAAATAAAATCAAATTCCACGGCTGATTTGCCATCAAAAGTTCCATGTAATTCGTCATTGCCATGTTTTCTCCTTATTTTGGTTTAAAGGGCGCAATTATAGCGGCTTTCGGTAAAAAATTTTAAAACGATAGATAAGATTAAGTGCGCCTTTAATCTTATCTTTCAGTAAAACGATTTGGGCTGCGTCTTAAAACTCGCTCACAAATATTAAATTTTAATCTCGCCTCGCACGCCGCCTCTTCGTATCTAACGTGAAATTTAGAAAATTTATATTTGCAAAAGCAGATGCTTTAAATTTATCCGAAACGCTTTAAATTCCGTAAAATTTCAGTTTTGTAAAGATAAAATTACGAAATTTTTTAAAAGGATTTAAAATGAAAAATGCTCTTTTATTCGCCTGCGCAGCGCTGTTTGTATGCGCTTGCTCCAATTCTGAGCAGCCAAAGCCAGGCGTTTCGCATTGCAGCGAGCCTAAAATGGACGAGGCGTCGCATCAGATGATCCAAATTTGCGGCGAAAGCGAGGATCCGCAAATCGAAAATATGCAGTGCAACGAAAACGGACTTTGCTTCGGCACCGCAAAAATCAGGTAGCCGAAGCTCCTCAGGCGCTAGCGCTAAATTTAACTATTTTAAAGCTAAGATCGAGCGCCCGCAAGCGGTCTAGGCCGCACTTTAAAATTTAGCCCGCAATTTAAATTTAACTCCGCTTCACGCACTGATGCATTTTAACTATCTTGTTTTTAGCTGCGTCCGCCAATTGATCGAGCTGCTCTTGGCGCAATAAAATTTTAAAATTTCATCGCCAAGCACGGCGCATAATTAGGATTTAAAAGTAAGCGCAGGTCGAATTTCATAAGTTTAAAATTTTAAAGCGACATGCAATTTGAAATTTTACGCTTCTTGAATGCTAGCTGTGCAAAATTTTGCGCAAGCTCAAAATCCGCGCTAGGAGATTTCATGCCGCCGCAAAATTTCTAGATCACAACTCCGCTCGGTAGAATTTTTAGCAGTGCGGATAAGGGTGCAAAATCTGCGTCGTGTAATCCCACGCGGATCACACCCGCCCAAATTCCTATGCCGCACGCCGAGACTCATAATCTAATCTCGCTACAAGATCGCTTACGAAATGGCGCGGCTTCATTAGTCGTATAACCGCAGCACAGTTTTACTCGCTGCGTAGCCGAGGTCCATAGTTGTAGTGCTAAAAGCGTAAAATTCTTTGCCGTGCAATCGAAGTTCTCGGCGCAAAAGACGCGGTATCCTCTACCGACGGTGCTAGTTTATAGTCTAACTCGCGCTTTAGAATTTCCTCTCCAACTCATTACTTAAAATTTCGTACGGATCGCACCGAGCGAAATCCAATCACTGCGCGACGCAAACTTAAAATTTCAGCGTCGTGCTCGCCGCATATTAAATTCTGCTTCACTATTATGACTTAAATTCTATCACAAGCCTGTAGATTTAAAATTTTACTTCAAACGACGCCGTGAAATTTCTACCCTCCCTAGGTAGATACCTCTCCGTGCCTGCGCCGCTCGCACTTAGCGGCGACGCTATATCTTTGCCGATAGCAATTCTCGCACAGGGCGCCTGCCACAGCGCATAGAAAATAAAGCGCGCCGCCTGCTCGATCGCCGCCTCTAAAAATTTTAAGCGACCGCAAAATTTTAAAATTTAAAAGCAGCCTGCGATTAAGCCGATTTTTATAAATTTGGATTTGCTTTGTAGCGGCGCAATCTGTCGAATAAGGCGCAACACTAAGTTCAAGCAGCTAGCTTTACGTCAGCTGCTTGAACATTTCGATCTGCTCCTTCGTAAGCTCGATCAAATCATCGTTTGCGTATTTAAGCGATGTCTCCAGGCTTGCGATGAGCTCCTTACGAACGAAGCTCACGCTAAAAAGCGTCGCCCAAAATCGCGCTCCGCTGCCAGTGCTCGGATCCTCCAAGACCGCTCTAATCGCAGCTACCGCAGCAGCATCGTCCGCCACGCCCAATACCTCGTCCACGAGCGGATATTCACCTGCGCCGTCGCCCTCGTTTAGCGAGCGCAAAAGCGGCTCAAGCGCCTCGTCGCAGGGATTATCACGCAAAAACTCCCGCACCGCGCGAAACTCTGCCGCGAGCTGATCCGAAAGCTGCGCAGGCATCGGCTGATGAAGTCTCAAAAAGTCTAATGCCGTTTGCTTGTCCATAAAATTCCTTTTAAATGATATGCGCGATTGTAGCTAATTTTGGATTGCAAAGAGATAAATTTACTCTAATTTATCAGCCATTTCCGTCATAAATTCTCAATAATCTTAAATAATTAGATAGTGATTTTGTAGTGCTTTTAGGGGCGATTTTCGATGGGCTTTGCGCGGATTACAAAATAAAATTCCAAAATTTTATCCAAACAAAAAAGCCCCTGCGAAGTGCAGGGGCTTACAAGCTTGATCTGTTTAGTCCGGCAAAATTTAGCAGACTAAGAAGGATTATTCCTCGATCTTGCCGGTTTTGATGCGGCGCTCGTAGATTTCGCGCATCTCTCTGATGTCATTTTTGACCTCGAATACGCCGTGCCAATGCGAATAGTCAGGTCCACCCATTAGCGCGCCTTGGCGCATTCTGCGACCCTCGTGGTGCCATGAAACATAGTAGATTCGCTGGAACGCATCCGCCCAAGGATCGTCTTTTAGAAGTTTCTTTTCCTTAAGCTCTTTTAGCATCTTAGTCGCTTCGTCGTTGTAAACGTTATATAGAAGTACCTGCTTATCGCCCACCTCAAAGAAATTATTCGTGTGGGTGCTTGCGTGGCACTCTTTGCAGACTTGCTTCATCTCGGCACGCGCTGCCTCAGGACCGTTTAGGTTACCCGCCAAAGGATTACCAATGTTTAACTTGCCGGTATTTAAAAACTCGCTTACCGCGGTCTCATTACCGCCGGTGCGTAGATTGCTCTTAGGCAGCCACAAATTCCACTTCAAGCGTTGAGATACGTTGTGAGTGGAGTTTAGATCGCCCACACCGCCGCTAATATGGCAGGTCGCGCATGTAGGAGCGCGGTAGTCAGGAACTGCCCAAGTACCAGGAGCGCTATCGAATTTCCACTCATTGCCTTCAGCGTTAAATACGTGTCCGTGCATTGAGTTATTGTAAATTTCGATATCCGGATGATCAGGTCCTAAGTGGCAAGATGCGCAAGCAGCAGGCTTACGAGCTTCGGCGATCGAAAATTTATGACCCGAGTGGCATGATTTGCATCCGCCTACGCTACCGTCCGGATAAACCGTACCGATGCCGTAAACGGGCCAGGTCTCTTTGGTAGGCTTGTTATGCTCATCCATTTTAACGACGCTACCGTGGCATTGAGAGCAGCCGGTAATATCAGGTGCATGTTTAAGATCAGGGATATCACGTCCTTCGTAGTGATACATTAGATCAACCATTCCTTTGTTGGCTTGCATCTGCATAGCGCCTCTTGCGTGACCGCTGTTTTCAAACTCTTTAACCTCGTTGCTGTGGCATTTGGCACAGGTTTTTGGGCTAACTAGCACCGAAATATGATTGTCTGTGTCTTTCGGATGCGGCTCTTTAGCTGCCATAGGGCTATCTGCTGGCTGCGAGTGGCAGTCGGTACAGCTAACGCCTACGTGAGCGTGGCGGCTCATCTTCCAATCCGCAACGACGCCCGGAGTTTTTTCGGCATGGCACTCGACGCAGCGTCTAGCTAGCGGCGTAAGCTGCCTATTTACCTTTAAATTCTTCGTAAGACTAACGTTTACAGAATTGCTTACGTTCGCGTCCGACGCGGACATATTCGCATGCTGCGCGGGCATTTCTGCGAATGCAAACGATGCGATACAGGCTATTAAAATAGCGACTTTTTTTAGCATTGCTTCTCCTTTACTTGGTTTTGTTATTTTCTCGGTTGTATTTATCCCAATATTTGGTAATCTCTATACCCATATTTTTGTGGCCGACGTTTTCGTGGCACTGCACGCAGGTTTTGCCAGTAGTGCCTGCGAAATAATCCCTATGCGCGAGCCAGGCTTTATTTACTTGATTATTCTGCTCTTTTAAATTTCGATGGCAACTTAGACAGCCGCTTTCATAAACGAAATGATTTCGCTCCTTGCGTTTTTCTTGCCAGTCGATCTTATCGGCATCGGTAAAGACCGTTTTGTAGACATCATTTGCGGAGGTTAGAGCTTTAGTCCAAAGATACATAAAGGTATTTTCATGAGAGACGTGACAGGCGACGCAATCGGCCTTGAAGCCTTGCGGGTTGTTGCCGCCGTGAACATCGTTGTGAAAGGCGTTTGCCATCGGCTGCATCGTATGACAGGACACGCAGAATTTATCGGTGCCCGTAAGGTGAACCATCTCCGCAATCCCAAGAGAAAGTATCATTCCTATAAGCACACAAGCGCCCACGAGCAGCACAAGAGTTTTCTTTTTCATAGGTTTCCTTGATTTTAAAATTTCTTCGCAAAATTTTTAGTATTTGATAATTCGGAAAGTGGTATTTTATTATAAAAAGATTAAAAACCGCTTATTTTCTAGCCTTTTGTTAAAATTTATTAAATGAAGATAAAATTTTAAACTAAGTTTTTAGTTTAACGGAATATAATCCATTAAAATTTCAATACAAGGAGAGATCATGAAAACGATCCAAGCGAATGAAATTACCAAAGTAGTCAGCGAGCTTTGCAAAAAAGCCTGTTATCAAGTCACGCCCGACATGCGCGCAGCATTTGAGAAAGCGCGCGAGAACGAGACTTCGCCTATCGGCAAAGATATCTTAGGCAAGCTCTTACAAAATGCCGATTTGGCGGCAAAAGAGGTCGCGCCGATCTGCCAAGATACCGGTATGACGGTGGTTTTTGTCGAACTTGGTCAGGACGTGCATATCCAGGGCGGATATTTGGAGGATGCTATCAACGCAGGCGTTGCGGACGGCTACGTAGGCGGCTATCTGCGTAAATCCGTGGTCGCAGAGCCGCTTTTTGAGCGTAAAAACACCACAAACAATACCCCTGCGGTCATCAATACCCGCATCATCCCCGGCGACAAGCTTAAGATAAAAGTAGCTCCGAAGGGCTTTGGCAGCGAAAACAAATCGGTGCTAAAAATGCTCGTTCCTGCAGACGGCATCGAGGGGGTAAAAAAGGTATTTTTAGAGGCGGTCAAATACGCAGGCCCTAACGCCTGTCCTCCGATGGTCGTAGGCGTCGGTATCGGCGGCACGATGGATAAGGCGGCGCTTTTAGCCAAGCAAGCCGCGGTTCGCTCGATCGACAGCAGAAATCCCGACGAGCGCTACGCCAAGCTAGAGGATGAGCTACTGGAGATGGCGCGCGCTACGGGCGTCGGTCCGCAGGGTTTGGGTGGCATAAACACCGCCGTTAAGGTAAATGTAGAGTGGTATCCGACCCACATAGCGGGGCTTCCGGTCGCCGTTAATATCAACTGCCACGCGGCTCGCCATGCCGACGCTGAACTATAAGGAGGAAATCATGTCAGAAGTTAAAAGAATTACCGCACCTTTCGATAAAAGCGTAGTAAAAAGCCTAAAGGCGGGCGATAACGTCCTAATCAGCGGCACCATCATCGCAGCTCGCGACGCCGCGCACAAGGCTCTAACCGAAACCCTCGCTCGCGGCGAGAAGCTACCCGTAAACTTAGCGGGCGAGACGATATATTATCTGGGGCCGACTCCTGCCAAACCGGGTCAGGCAATCGGTGCTGCAGGGCCTACGACTAGCGGACGCATGGATAAATACACTCCTACGATGATAAACGAAGTAGGCATCAACGGCATGATCGGCAAGGGCTACCGCAGCGACGCCGTCGTCGAGGCGATGAAAAAATCAGGCTGCGTCTATATGGTCGCCATCGGCGGCGCGGGCGCGCTGATTAGCCAAAGTATTAAAAAATACGAAGTGCTAGCCTACCCCGAGCTCGGCCCCGAGGCGGTCGCGAGGCTGACCGTCGAGGATTTCCCGGCTATCGTAGCGATCGACAGCGAGGGCAACAATTTCTACGAAGTAGGACAGGCGCCTTATAGAAAAATTTAAATTTTGCTAGCGGCGTCCTCGCGGCGCTTTTTGCGGCGCGGGCGTTCGTAAATTTATCAGCGTTCGCTTGGGCGCCCTAAATTTCGCGGCATAAACTACGGCGTCTATTTTGCGAAATTTTACGCTGTCACGCAGTGAAATTTTATAGCGAAATTTAAATCGCGCCCGTAAAATTTTATCTCTCTTACGACGCGGAATTTTTAAAATTTCGCGCCGCTTAAATTTCTACAGAAATTCCGCCTTCGCTCCATTTAAACAATCAGCCGCTAAAATTTAATCGCAAATTTATCCAAGTCTAAATTTTAAAATTTCGTCGCCGTTCGTAAGCAAATTTAAAGCCCGCAAGCGTCATAATCCATCTCAAATTTAAAAGGAGCAAAATGAGCGCAAGCGAGCTGGAGCAGATCAGACTGGGGCTTTTGTATAAGGCGAAAAGAAATATGATCTTAGCGGCGGCGTGCATGCTCGGCTACGGCGCGTTTTTGTTATACAAACTGCGCGACGGAGGAGGCATGGCGGATTTGTTGCCGCTTATAGGATTATTCGCGGTTGTTCTTATAGTAGCCGTTTTGTGCGATGAAAGCTCCATAAAAGCCAAGATAATCTACGCTGCCTGCCTTTTTGCTATGAGCCTATTTCTAAACGATTTACAAAATCGCCCCACGATTTCCAAATATATCTTACTCGCGATTATAACTTTAATCTTGGCTGCTTCGAGCTTATTCGTATTATTTAGAGTCTTCAAACGAGATTATTCGATAAAATTTCGGCGCGCTTTTAAAGAGCACTATCTAATGCCCTATTTTAAGGCGTTCGGCTACCGATATGAAATTTCAGGCGATATCGATCCTGCTAAACTCAAGCTCTCCGGGCTCTTTTTTCGACTAGACAGATACTCATACGGCAACGACAGGGTCTCGGGCGTTTATGACGGCGTGAGTTTTGCCTTTTGCGACGTGAGCTTATTTAATAGATTTTCGAAAAGCGAAATCCTCGGCACCTTTTTCTACGCGGAATTTAACAAACGCATAAGTGCCAAAACCCTGATCTTTCCCGCTCGCACCGGCGCGCCGAACACCCTCGGGCTAAAAAAGATCGATATGGACGATGCGGAGTTTAACGCCGCCTTCGCCGTGTATTGCGAGGACGCGACGAGTGCGATGTATATTTTAACGCCCGCCTTTATGCGGGAGCTCTTGCGCTTCGCAGGCGCCGTAGCCGCGCCCGTCAGTCTTAGCTTTTTAGATAGCAAAATTTATATTTTCGTAAATACGGGGCGCGATAATTTCGAGCCGGACATCGACGAAAGCGTGCTGCGCCGCGACCCTGCCGCGCAGCTCAAGCGCGAGCTTTCGCACTTTTTAGCGATCGTAAAAAACCTAAAACTAAACGAAAGAATTTGGAGCTAGCAGGCGGCTCGCCGCAGCTTTGCGTGTCACAGCCTCGCGCACCATAGCTTCACACGCCGCGCCGCAGCTCCACATGCTACAGCTCTGCGCGCCTTGAAATTTGAAATTTTAAAATTTTGCTTTTCGATTTCGTGCTTTGGAATTTTAAGGCGCGTAAAATTCCGCGCGTTTTGAAATTTAAAATTTTAATCCACACTGCGAAATTCTGCACCGTAAAATTTGAAATCCTGAAAATAAAATCCGCGCCTTGAAATTTTACGCTTTGAAATTTAGAATTTTAAAATTTCGCAGCCGAAATCTTACGCGCCTGAAATTTAGCGCACCCGCCAAGCATCATGGTACCCATCAAAGCCCCTGCGCGCTAGAGGGCGCGACTAACTCCTCTATAATTTTACCGGGCTCGCAATGAATTATTTTACTCTCTATCGTAAATTTTTCGCCGTCAAATTTAAAGTATTGATATTCATCGACAAGCTCGCCGTCCGGGTATTTATCGCTATATTTTACCTTAAGAGCGCCCAGTATGCCGTTTTCAAAGGTCAAAAACGTCCTTTTAGCGTATTTATTCTTTATCTCGTCACTGCCGTCTAAATATGAAAAAAAATCATATTCTATGCCGAATCGAGCGGAGTCGTGCGGCGGCGGCACCAAAGAGCTCCTTTTAGAGCAGTCGCAATCTCCGCCGCATGAACGGACGTAGTGGAGGAATATATTCGCTAGGTTTATACCCGCTTCGCTTGCTTCTACCGCCCAAAATTCGTCGTTTGTGAGCTTAGTAGAGCCCTTTGATCCTCCGTAAATAAGATATAGATTTTCTTTAACTTTAAAAACTTTTATCACTCGATCGCCGCCCCATGCGGTACCGACTGCCCAATCGCCGCAGGCGCAATCCCGCCTGCCGCCAAGAACGCATTCTTGCATCTGCTGCGCACCTTTGTCTGCAAAATCCATAATGAAATTTTGCCCGCCGCTTACGTATTGATACGCTACGTAGCTCGCGCCCATCGTGCCGCCAGTGCTGATATCTACCGAATATGCCCGAAACTTGCCGTCCTGCGAGATCGCCATATTCGGGGCGAACCTCAAGGATTTTAAAATTTGAGGCGCTCTCTCGCCCGCGCTTTGCAAAAACTCCATAAACGCAGCCCTTAACCTAACGATGCTCTCGCAAGGCGTACCATCGGGGCGATGCCTGGCTTCATCGATTTCTTTCAGCGCCGCGTCTAAATTTGCCGTTAAAATTTCTAGGTTTTGATCCTTTTGAGCGCTGTTTGCACCTTCTGCCAAAGCGGGCGCTGCCTCGGCGAACATGAAGCTTAATAAGCACAAAAACGAGATTAAAATTTTCAAGTCGCATCCTTTAAATCTTTGATTTTCGCTAGATTATAGCGCAAATTTGCGCCGCGCGAGATTTGGATTTAGAATTTGCGCCCTCAATTTAAAACCCGAATCCGCTCGCTGCGGAATTCTGCGAAATTTAGAAATTTGAAATTCCTTGAAGTTGCAAAATTCCGCGAGGCTGCCGTTTGAAATTCGCCTTTCAAAGCATAAGGCTAAGCAGCAGCAAAAATCCGATGAAGCTTAGGGCGTTGCCGAAGGAGCCGCCGATGTGATCGCCGAGCTGCGTCAGCACAAGCGCGCCGCCTAGACGCAGACCTATTTGTAGCGCCACGCCCGCGATAAAATCTATTGCGCGACGAAGTCCGCTGCGCGTATCGCCGAGCTTGGTGCTGCGGCTTTGATTCCAAAGCCCACTAACGCGGTAGTCTTTGTAGCGAGCGCGGAGAATATCGCCGTTTTGCAGCTCGAAGCTCTGCGAGGCATCCTTTGTCTTAGCGGGCGCCGCGACTTCGGCGGAGCGGGCGGAATTTATAGAATTTGCTGAGTTAGTAGAATTTACAGAGCTTATGGAATTTACTGATTTCGCAAAATTCTTAATACTCGTAGAATTTGCGGAATTTTCTGCGTCTAAATTCTTAAATTTCATGCAATTTTCGCCGTCCGCAAGCTCCGCTAAATTTTGATCCGCACGTAGCGCGTCAGAGACGATACGCCGCTTGCTATCGCCCGATAAATATAGCCCGTCCAGCGCGAAGCCATAGTAATAAACGTCGCCGCTTTGCAGCACGCGCACGCCGCTAGCATAGCCCTCCGCTTCGCCACTTCGCTTGGGCTCTTTGGAGTGCGCGAGAGCCGCAAATATGCGTCCGAACTTTGCGGCGCGCCAGTCTCTTCGCATAAATCTAAAGCTGCAATACGCAAAAGGCGCGAGGATGAGCAGGGCTAGCAGTCCGGCAGGAGCCCTTGCATCAAAGATAAAGATTATACAGTAGATGCTCATCGCGGCTAGCGCTACGCCGAAGGCTGCGAATATCGCGGCGAGCGCCGTACTGCCGGCGTCCTTCCAGCGCTGCGCGCCCAGGCTTAGATTAACAAAATCTATCGGAAGGGCGGAAGCGGCGGGGTTTGCCAAAGCGTCGCCACGGCTCTCGCGAGTAGAATTTAAAGAGAGGGAGCCACTTAAATCTTTGCGGATAAAACCCGAAGCGGCAGAATTTATGTCGCTGCGATCTTTGCCCACTAAATCAGATACCGCAGAATTTTGGCGCACGCTTGCCGCGGTATCGCTATGTGCATCGCAGTCTAAATTTGCGACAGTGGAATTTCCGCTACTTGAAACTTCGCAGTTAGGGCGCTCTGCGGAATTTTCACCGCTTAAATCGGCGCTGCTTAAAGCCTCGCGATCGGAATTTAAGCCCCTAAAAGCCTCGCGGCTGGAATTTGAGTTTGAAGCCTCATATATCACCGCCAGCTCGTCGCCCTCGCGTATCGGCAGATAAAGTCCGTCGCGCCTTAAATTTAAAATTCCCGCAAAGCGCAAGCCCTCCAGCGTAAAGCTAAATTTAGCCGCGTCTGCAGGTGCGGGCTCAAGCTTCAAATCCCTAGCCGTGCCGCGAGCAAGCTTGATACGTCGCGGCGAAAGAAGTTTAGCAAACCCCATTCGCGCCTTTCAGATCCTGCAAAATTCCGTTCCTCCTATTTCGCGGCGGATTTTTTGCGGATCTGGATATTGATGAGCTCCACCAGCAGCGAAAACGCCATCGAGAAGTAGATGTAGCCCTTAGGTATGTGAAAGCCCAGCC
>NZ_CALKTQ010000048.1 GCF_937997465.1 uncultured Campylobacter sp.
GAAAAACTCATCTAGCTCGTTTTTAAAGCCCGCTTTTTCAAGTTCAAATTTAGCCTTTAAAATGATATTATTTTCGATATTTTCGTTATCGCACTCTAGCGCAAAGCCGTCCGCTTTTTCAAAGAAAATTTCGTCGTAAATCTCGTGCCGCAAAATAAAGCGAGAAACGATCTCGTGGTAGTTGCCGCGAGTGCCGACGATCTTTAAAAAGGAGTTGATTTTCGCGTAGCTTTTCATTATTTTACTATTTTATCGCTCAGCTCTTTTAGGCTCGCTTCGCCCGCACCGTTTAGGGCTTGTTTATTTTCCGCCGCTACGTCTTCTACTAGTTCCGAGCGCAGGATCATCATATTTTTAGGCGCGTCGATGCCGATTTTTACGCCGCCTTTTGAGATGCCTACAACCGTGATTTTGATATCGTTTCCTAGCATTATGCTTTCGTCTTCTTTTCTTGCGAGTATTAGCATTTTTCGACCTTATTTAGTTTATATGTTACGGTTTTGTCTTTGATTTCAATGATACTAAAAAATTCATCAAAGTTTATTAAATATAGCCCTTCGGCGCCAAATTTTAGCTTTTCTGCGCTCAGTTTTTTGCCCAGCATTACGTCCACGGGGTCGCCCAGATATTCGTTTCGCGGCAATGAGATAAAATCAAGTGGATTTAAAAACCTCTCGTTTTCGTAAATAAATTTGCCTTCGCTTACGCGTTTTAGCGCGCTTAGAGTGGCTCTTGCGCCAAGCTTTTTGGCTAAAATTTGAGCATACGAGCGCACATACGAGCCCTCGCTAACGCTAATGCAAAAGCTCAAAAACGGATGCATATACGCAGTCAAATTTACGTCAAAAACGCTCATTGTTTGGCTTTTTAGCTCAAATTCCTCGCCCGCTCTTGCTAGCTCATACGCGCGCCTGCCGTCTACGTGCTTGGCGCTAAATTTGGGCGGTATGTAGGCAATCTCGCCTTTTAGCTCGGCTAGTGCGGCCTTTACGTCCGCTAAATTTAACGGCGGGCAAAGCGTGATTTCCTCGATATTTTCGTTATCCAGACTAGCGCTTGTAGCTCCTAGCCACATCGTCGCTTCGTAGATTTTGGGCGTTTTATCTATATAGTTAAAAAGCCGAGTGTGGTTGCCCAGGGCCACGATCAGGCAGCCGCTGGCAAACGGATCTAGCGTGCCTGAAAAGCCTGCCTTTTTGATGCCGTATTTGCGCTTTAGCCTGCTAAGGAAATGATTTGAGCTTATGCCTGCGGGCTTATTTGCGACAAAAAGCGCGTTCATTTAAATTTGACCTTTAGAGGTTGCGTTAAATTTGAGCTGCGAGCGTCAAATTTGAGCGCATAAATTTGATCAAATTTAACGCCGAAATTGGCACGACTAGCCTCAAATTTGCCCATTTTACACCGCTTTTTCGACGAAGCTAGACATTATCTCGCGGCTGATTCCGCCGAAATTTATCGTTAGTTTTAACTCTTTTTTGATCTTCGTTACCGCCGTCACGCGCCCGATACCGAAAATTTTATGCTTGACAAGATCGCCTTTTTTGTATTCGCCGGCGGTTTGCGTTTGCGTCTGGATGATGAGGCTACCGCTGCAAACGCCTGCCTCGCTTAAAAATCTGCTCTTTTCCAGCCTCGTTCGCTGACCTTTATAAAAGCGCGAATTTACAAAGCTTAGCGTCAGGGTTTTTTTGGCGCGGGTTATGGCGACGTAGGCTAGGCGTCGCTCCTCCTCGATGTCGCTGCCGTCGCCTAGCAGCGGGAAAAATCCCTCCTCAAGCCCGATCACGAAAAGATGCTCAAACTCAAGCCCCTTGCTAGCGTGGATACTCATGATCGAGATCGCCTCGCCGCCGATGTTATCCTGCTCGCTTTGCAGTGCGATCTCGTTTAAAAACTCCTCTATAGAAAAGCTTGGATTTTGTTTGATTTGATCCTTGATCGTAGCGTAAAACTCGTCGATGTTTGCCACGCGCTCGGAGCCGTCGGGTAGGCTCTCGTAGTATTTTTTGATGCCAAATTTCGCCTCTAGTTTATCCACTAGCCCATAGGGCGAGTCGCACTCTTTTAGCTCTCTTAAATTTGCCGCAAATTCGCCAAGACTTGAGACGATTTTTTTGCTTAGATCTTTGTCGTTTTCGTCTAGGCTAGATATCGCTTCAAATAGCGAAAGCTTATGCTCGAAGGCGATTTTTTCGATTTTTGCGAGGCTTACTTTACCTAGGCCGCGTTTTGGGCGGTTGATGACGCGCTTTAGCGAGAAGTCGTCGTTTTCGTTTGCGACCAGCCTTAGATAGCTGATGACGTCCTTGACCTCGGCACGCTCGTAGAATTTAACTCCGCCGACCATCTTATACGGGATTTTTTCTTTGGTTAGGCCCTCTTCGAGCGAGCGGGAGAGGGCGTTTATGCGGTACAGGATCGCGATATCGCTAGCCTGCGCGCCGCTATCAAGCAGCTTTTTGATGCGTTTGGCCACCTTTAGGCTCTCCATCGTTTCGTCGTCCGATTCCATTAGCGCGACGTCCTCGCCGCCTTCTTTAGTGCTTTTTAGTTCTTTGCCGAGGCGGTTTCTGTTGTGATCGATGAGCTCGTTTGCCGCGCGTAAAATTTGACTCGTCGAGCGGTAGTTTTGCTCTAGTCTTATGATTTTGGCGTCTTTAAACTGATCTTTAAAATTTAATATATTTTCGATTCTTGCGCCGCGCCAGCCGTAGATACTCTGATCATCGTCGCCCACGACTGCGATATTTTCGTGCGTTAGACAGAGCTTGCGCAGGAGTTTGTACTGAAGGTCATTGGTGTCTTGATACTCGTCCACCATCACGTAGGAGTATCGCTGCGAGATCTCGCGCGCTAGAGCTTCGTCCTCGTCTAAAATTTTATAGCTAAGGCAGAGCAGATCGTCAAAATCCACGAGGTTATTCGCGGCTAGATACTCCTCGTAAAGCTTGTAGATGTTTGCTAGCTTTGCGTGGTAGCCGTCTTTGAAATTGTGCCCGTTTGCAAACATGCCGCCGCGATTTAGCACCTCTTCTACGCTTAAAAGCGAGTTTTTAAAATTTGAGATCTCGCTGGCTAGCACCGAGGTCGGGATATCGCCCTCAAAGCCTTTTAAAATGCGTTTTTTATCGTCGGTATCGATGATGACGAAGTTGTTTTTGCGCTTTAGTCGGTCGATATAAAATTTCAAAAACAAAAGCCCGAATTTGTGAAAAGTGCAAAGCAGCGGAGTGAAATTTTTACCTGCGTCGCCCAGCATTTTTAGCGCGCGGGTTCGCATTTCGCTTGCGGCTTTGTTGGTGAAGGTTAGCGTTAGGGTATTTGACGGCGGGATGCCTAGCTCGCTTATGAGATAAGCTAGGCGAGTGGTGATGGTTTTGGTTTTTCCGCTACCGGCCCCGGCTAAAATCAGCATCGCTCCGTCGGTGTGCGAGGCTGCCTCGCGCTGGCTTTCGTTTAGTTCGTCTAGTAAATCGGGCATTAAAATTCCTGCTTTATTTATTAAAATGATTAAATTTTAACAAAATAAGCTTAAAAATGGCCGCTGATTTAAATTTGGGTCTGATTAAGAGCGTTTTCAGATATAAATC
>NZ_CALKTQ010000049.1 GCF_937997465.1 uncultured Campylobacter sp.
CGTATATTTTTGGGTGCCAGAAGTATCGTCGGTATCTGGCAAAACAGCCTAAACGCCGAGCAAGAGCAAAGAGCGCGGCTACTAAAAAATAGCGGGAAATTAAAATTTAAAAACAGGCGATATTACGCCAAAAATTTCCTCACCGCGGATGAAATTTCTTTATTTATCGCGGGCTGATTTATGCAAATTTGAGATAAAAAACGCTAAAATGAGCGCTTTAAAATAAAAATTTAGGATAAAAAATGTTTGGCATGAGCTTACCCGAGATCATCGTCATAGCCGTCATCGCGGTGCTATTTTTGGGGCCCGATAAGCTTCCCAGCGCGATGGTAGAGATAGCGAAATTTTTTAAAACCGTCAAAAAAACGGTCAATGACGCAAAAAGCAGCTTCGATCAAGAGATAAAAATCCAAGAACTCAAAGAGGACGCGAAAAAATACAAAGAAAGCATCGCAAAAACCACCGAAACAGTGCGAAAAAAGCTTACCTTTGAGGAGCTAGACGAGCTCAAAAAAGGCGTAAACGACGTCACTAGCGGCATCACGGACGGCCTAAACGACGTAAAAAAGAGCGTCGAAGCGGTCAAAAACCCGGGCGAAGCCGTTAAAAACGCCGTGCTGGGCGATAATGAGAAAAAAGAGGTGTAATGTTTGAAGAGCTAAAACCGCATTTAATAGAACTTAGAAAAAGGCTTTTCATCAGCGTCATGACCGTGATCGTGATGTTTGTCGTGTGCTTTAGCTTTTGGAATCAAATTTTAGACTTTATCATCGCGCCGCTGCAAAACACTCTGCCCGATAACCAAAAAATGGTCTTTCTTGAGGTGCAAGAGCCATTTTTCGTAGCAATGAAGGTGGCGTTTTTTACTGGATTTTTGTTTTCGTTGCCGATTATTTTTTGGCAGTTTTGGCTCTTTGTAGCGCCCGGGCTTTACGAAAACGAGAAAAAGTACGTAATCCCGTTCGTTATTTCGGCGACTTTTATGTTTTTAGTGGGCGCTGCGTTTTGCTACTACGTCGTCGTTCCTATCGGCTTTGCTTTCCTTATAAATTTCGGCCAGCAGCTCTTTTCCGCGATGCTAAATATCGGCGGCTACGTCGGCTTTTTTACGAAATTAGTCATAGCATTTGGCATCGCGTTTGAGCTTCCAGTTATCACCTTTTTCCTCGCTAAACTCGGCCTCGTCGATGATAAGATGCTAAAAAACTCCTTCCGCTACGCTATCGTCGTGATTTTTATATTTGCCGCGGTCATGACGCCGCCCGATATCCTCAGCCAGTTTTTGATGGCTGTCCCTCTTATCGGTCTTTACGGGCTTTCTATCTTTATAGCCGCCCGCGTAAATCCAGCTAAAAACGAGGAGTCGGAAACCGACGAAGAAAAAGAGGACGAATAATCATGAAATCAAGTAGGCTAGCCAAATGAGTCAAATTTTGAATCCAAACTCGCTTGAAGCCTACGATTACGAGCTACCGCCAGAGCTAATCGCAAATTTCCCAACCTTTCCAAAAGAGGACGCAAGGCTGCTAGTCTACGAGCGAGCTAGCGAAAAAATATATCATCTAAAATTCGGCGACTTGCCAGAGATTTTACCGCCTTGCGATATTATTTTTAACGACACCAAGGTGGTGAAAGCTAGAATTTTCGGCAAAAAACAAAGCGGCGGCGAGACGGAGCTTTTGCTAAACTCTCCGCTTGCGGACGGTAAATTTAGCGTCTATATAAAAGGTAAGGTCCGCGCAGGCAGCATTTTAAATTTCGACCAAAATTTGACCGCCGAGGTCTGCGAACTCTTTGACGACGGCTCGCGCACGGTCAAATTTAGCCAAAACGGCCGACTTTTGGACACGGCTGCGCTTTACGGTATATTGTCCCACATCGGCCACGTGCCTTTGCCACCATATATCAAGCGAAGCGACACCAAAGACGACGAGAGCTGGTATCAAAGCGTGTTTGCCAAAAACGAGGGCGCAGTGGCGGCTCCGACGGCGAGCCTGCACTTTAGCGACGAGATGATCGCGCACCTAGCCAAAGACCGCGAGATAGCCTACCTCACGCTGCACGTGGGCGCGGGGACGTTTAAGGGCGTGGAGAGCGAGGATATCACGCAGCACAAGATGCACGCGGAGTTTTACGATATCCCGCAAGATACGCAAAATTTGATCCGCTCAAATAGACCAATCCTGGGCGTGGGTACTACGGTAACGCGCTGCGTGGAGGAGTTTGCAAGAAGCGGCAGATCTAGCGGCGAGTGCAGGCTGTTTTTAAATTTAAACAACAAACCCATCCGCCAAAACTACCTACTTACGAATTTTCACCTACCAAAATCGACGCTAATCATGCTCGTTACGAGTTTCGTCGGACTTGAGCAGACTATGCGGATCTACAAAACCGCTGTGGAGCAAAAGTACAAATTTTACTCCTACGGCGACGCGATGCTGGTTATATAGCCGTGAGTTTCGCGTATATTTTCCTGATTTTCGCCGCGTTTTATATAGCGGTTTTGGGCGGTTGCTATTTTATGGATAAATTTAGAAGGTCAAATGGCGTGATAAAAAAAGAAACTATGCAAAAAAACGGTACGAGCGAGACCAGCAAATCTAGCGAGGCAAACACGCTACCCAAAGTCGATATCGCGGGCGGTTTGCTGTTTTTGGCATCCTCGCTAAACGAGGACGCGCAAAAAAACACGAACTACGTGCTGCTAGACTACGACATCGCCTATCCTAGGCTATTTTACGCAGATATCGCGGCTCTTGCAAAGCTCATCGACGCGATGGCTCAAATTTTCCTTTTAAACGTCTCAAACTCGACCGTTACGATCAAATTTTTACTCTCGAACTACTACAAAAACAACATCAAATTTACACTTAGCGTCCACTGCGATCATGACTTTTTTACGAGCAAAAGCACGCCTCGCGTAAATATGAACGCGCAAAGCCGCAAATACTACGAAACGGCGATGGCGCTAGCCGAGCAAAACGGCTCAAGCATCAGATTTGAGTTTGATCACGGCGCACGCATTAGCACCGAGATTTCGTTGCGTCTTTGCGACGACAAGCTCGATCTCATGCAAAGTTTTAAGATAAAAAATCCCAAAAATTTTAGCGCCCTCGTCGCCGAGCCAAACCACTATTCATTTAATATCATCAAAAAAGATCTCGAGTTTATCGGCATCGACGTGAAGCCGAGCAACGAGTGGGGTATCGTAAAGCGCCACATAGAGGATATGATCTTTCGCCCAAACGTAGTCTTTATCGAGGAGAGCCTGCTACGCGAGATAGATGGCGCTCTAGCTACGCTTTTGATAGAAAAAAAGATCGCGCTAGTCGTGCTAAAAACCACAAACGCGGCGATAAATTTAAACCCAAAAATCCGCGTTTGGACGCTAGTTCAGCCCTATCTATCCGACACTCTCGTGCGTATCTTAAATGAAGCTTACGAATTTGAGATGCAAAACGGGGATAAAATTTAGCTTTCTGAAATTTTACTCGCATTTTTAAACTGCCTTGCTTCGTTTGATAACGCCAAATTTGACCCAAAACCACTAGCTCCAAAATGATATAATAAACCAAAATATCGGAGGCAAAAATGAATAAAATAACCTGCGTCTGCCTAGGCGTGCGAAGCATGCAAAGGGCGCTCAAATTTTACCGCGACGGCCTAGGATTTGAGACGGACTGCAAAGAGGACAATCCTCCAGTGTGTTTTTTTAATACGTCCGGAACCAAATTTGAGCTCTACCCGCTAGACGCGCTGGCGCGAGATATCGACGAAACCAATCCGCCAAAGGGCAGCGGATTTGGCGGTATAACGCTAGCCTATAACGTAAAAAACAAAGAGGACGTGGATAGCGTCATAGAGATAGTAAAAAAGGCGGACGGCACCATCGTCAAGGAGCCCCAAGATACGTTTTGGGGCGGATATCACGCGTATTTTGCCGATCCGGACGGATACTACTGGGAGGTGGCTTGGG
>NZ_CALKTQ010000050.1 GCF_937997465.1 uncultured Campylobacter sp.
CGTGACTTCGTTTTTGGTTTTCATCACCGCAAGCGGCGTTTTTAGCTCGTGCGCTACACCGACGAAAAGCTCCTTTTGATACAGTACAAACGTCTGAATGCGTTCAATCAAGCGGTTTAGACTTTTGCCTAGCGGCTTAAACTCGGGCGGCAGCTCGTCAAGACTCACCGTCTGCAAAAACCGCTCGTTTAAATTCGTCATTTTTCTACTTAAAATTTTGATCGGCACCAGCAGCATCCGCGACAAAAACAGTACGTAAAAAATAATCAGAAGTATCGACGTGGCGTTTACCATGATGATATCGATTAAAATTTGATCTATGAGTTTGCTTTGATGAGTGGTGTCTTTAGTTAGCGCGATGCTGGTGTCATCCATATACGGATAAAATAACGTCAAATAAGTCTTTTGTCCGACCCTTTCCGTAGCAAAATAAGGAGATACCGTTTTGCCCTCGACGAGCTTTGCCTTTGTGGGACTATCATTTAGCGTGAAGTACTCAAACGGTTTTTCTACTTTAGATAAATTTGCGCTCGTGGATAAAATTTTAGCTTCATATGCGAGCGATTGTGAGATGCCCTCGTATATCGTGACCTTGATATACTGGTATAAAAGAACGGAGATGATGAGAATTAGCATCGTAGAAGCCGATGCTAATTGCACTATAAACCTAAATCTTAGGCTTTTTTGGGAAAGCAAAACCTATACCCGCGTCTTCTGACCGTCTCGATAGTCGAGATATTTAACGGTTTATCCATTTTTTGGCGGATTTGATTGATTGCTACTTCGATTACGTTTGGAGTTACGAGCTCAGGCTCCTCCCAGATCGCGTCTAGTAGTTGCTCTTTGCTGACGATCTGATCGCTGTGGCGCGCAAGGTGAGTTAGTACCTCAAACGGTTTGCCTTTTAGCTCGATATCTTGGCCTAGGTAGGTGATTTTCTCCTCGTCCGGATCGATGATAAGGTCGTCTATTTTGATAACGTTCGTACCGCCAAAGCGCAAACGAGCCTCGATCCTAGCTACCAAAACATCAAAATCAAACGGCTTTTTGATATAGTCGTCCGCACCAGCTCTAAATGCCTTAACTTCGCTATCTTTATCGTCTTTCGCAGATAGTACGACTACTGCAGTGCGCGGGGATTTGTGTTTGATGATGTTGATTAGATCCACGCCGTCGCCGTCAGGCAGCATCCAATCGGTCAAAACCAAATCGTAATTTCTAATACCGATGTAGTATTCAGCATCCTTGAAATTCTCCGAGCTGTCGGTCTGATAGCCGAACTCTTGCAAGCCCTCGGCGATGGTTTTGTTTAGAGTTACCTCATCTTCAACTATTAAAATTCTCATTTTTTCCCTTCAGTAAAATTTGTTGGGATTGTAGCATAAATTAAGCAAGATTTCAAGATACTTTAAAAAAAATTTAATATTTAAACTCGGCTCTTGCGCCAACCGTCGCATTTTTGACGATCTCGATTTTTAAAATTTCCATTTTCAAAAAGCTAAGCGAGCCAAATTTTTCCTTCAACTTTTTTGCGCAAATTTCAAGCGAACTCTCCACGGTGCCAAATTTTTCTTGCGCATAAATTTCCTCGATCAAATTTATCACTTCCACGTAGTCTATAAACTCGCCGCTTTCAAACTCCGCGCTCACTCTTACCTTTTGCGGTGTCACGCGCTCAAAATCAAGTAACCCAATGATCGTGCTAAATTCGTAGTCTCTGATAATGGTCGTCAAATTACGCGCTTTTCTTGCCCGGTTATTAGGCGTTTGATGTTTGGCAGATGCTTGTAGACAACCAAAAATGCGATCAAAAATATCGGTGCATAGGAGTCGATATCAGGGATCTGCGGCTGCAACGCAAAAGTCGCTACGATAAACGCCACAAGCGCGGCTAGCGAAGCTAGCGAGGAGATCTTAAGCAGCTTGCCCACGACAAACCAAACTCCAAGCGCGATAATGATTTCAAGTGGCAAAAAAACCGCCAAAACGCCCGCACCAGTGGCTATGCCCTTGCCGCCTTCAAATTTTAAAAACGGCGAGTAGCAGTGTCCAAGCACGGAAAGTACCGCCATCGCCCAAAGCGTCGCGGGAGCAAGGCCAAAAAATTTCGCGATCAGTATCGGTAAAACGCCCTTTAAAACGTCGCAAACTACGGTCAAAATCGCGATCTTTTTAGCGAGTTTGGGGTCTTTTTGCTTTAGCACGCGCAAAACGTTGGTCGCGCCGATGCTGCCGCTGCCTTCGCTTCTGATGTTCACTCCGCCGAAGATATATGCCAAAATCACGCCCGAGGGGATACCGCCTAGCAGATACGCCGCAGCATAAGCTATCAAATTTTCATTCATTTTTTATCCTGATTTTTGTTTCAATTTCGCAATATTAATTAAATTCGGCTGATTTTTTGATAAATCGGTCGTTTTGAAGGGCGATAAATTTGTAAATTTGACACACCGAGACCTGCGCCTTTAAGGTGCTAAATTTGGTTTGGTCAAATTTAGTCTTGCAAGCCGAACTTCTTTGTGTAAAAAACAACCATTTGAGGTTGTTTTTTACTTTGTTGTAAAGGGGTTGGGGGCTTAAATTGCGCTCTGCTTTGCAGTTGCGAGGCAAAGCCGAAGCAAAAGAGCTCCCCTTTTGTATCCACCTTTCTCTTTTCTTTGGGAGAGGGAGGGGTTTCTACTTACGAAGCGTCGCCTTCCTTTGCGTCGTGCTACGCACTCG
>NZ_CALKTQ010000051.1 GCF_937997465.1 uncultured Campylobacter sp.
TCGCTGTGGAAAAGGATGATTTATTTTCTGATGACATTTTAAAGGGGGAAAATCAAAAGATTTTGAGTTTGGAAACTTTTGATGGGAAAGAATGTAGTGAAAAATCAGAAGGGAAAAATGAATTTTTAGAAGATAATATTGGAAAAAGTAATGAAAATAATGAAGCAAAAGAAGAGAAAGAAGTAGTTTTAAAAGTTGCACATGTTGAACCTGAAACAAGATCTACTAATAGGGCTCTTCTAATCTTTAAGGAAGAAGTAGAAGAAGCTTCTAAGGGAAGTATAAAAATAGAAATATATCCAAATGGAGCTCTTGGAGGAGATGTTCAATTGACAGAATCTGTTGCGATGGGAACGATTGATATGGCTTTGCCTTCAACATCTGTTTTAACATCATATACTGATAATTTTGGAATTTTAGATATGCCTTATCTTTTTATATCTTCGGAAGCTGCATTTAATGCAATGGATGGAAAAATGGGTGAATATTTTAATGAAGCTCTAAAATCATCTGGATTAGTAAACTTAGGTTATACATATAATGGACCTAGAAGTATAACAAATAGTGTAAGAGAAATAAAGAAACCAGAAGATTTAAAAGGAATAAAAGTTAGAGTAATGGAAAGCCCTGTTTTTATCGACTTCTTTAGAACATTAGGTGCTAATCCAACTCCTATGAGTTTTACTGAAGTATATACTGCTTTACAACAAGGAGCTGTTGAAGCACAAGAGAATCCACCTTCATTAATATATGCAAATAAATTTTATGAAGTACAAAAATTTTTAAGTATTACAGAACATGTCCATAATTTTCTTGCATTTATTATGAATGCAGAGAAATTTAATTCTTTAAGCGATGAACAAAAAGCTATATTACAAGAAAAAGCAAAAAAATATATAGAAAATCAAAGAAAAATGGAACTTGAAGATAATAATAAATATATAGAATTATTGGGAACTGAAGGAAAATTAAAAGTTAATATTTTAACTGCTGATGAAAAAGAAAAATTTAAACAATTTATCTTAAGTAATTGCACCATGGTTGAAATAGTTGTGACTGACCAACAAGAAGCATTTAACTACTTTGACTCACAAAATACCAGAGGTAAAGCACTAGAAGTGCACGATCTGCTAAAAGCATACCATCTAAGGCATATGGCAGATGATGACGAAGCTAAAAAAGTGCAGGTAATATCAAATTGGGAGGATAAAAATAGCGATGAAATAAAAGAAATTTTTAGCGATTTTTTGTTTCCTATTATTAGATGGCAACGTAGAGAGAGCGGATTATATTATTCCAAAGACCACATAGATATTTTTAAAGGTATAGACCATACTTCGCTATACAATGTGACTAAATTTAATAAAGCAGCGATCGAATTCGGCGCGCAAAATAGCGGTAAATTTTTACTCACTCAAGATTTGTTAAGTGGAAAACACTTTTTTGATTTCACAGCTCACTACCTAGACCTTTACCATAAAATAAAGAATTTTGTAGAAGCAAAATATAACGACAACACTATGCCTAGAAAAAAGAGAGGCGATAAATATATAGTAAGACTTTTTGAATGCCTTATAATGGCATTTGTTGATAGATTTGGCTTTGATGAGCTTAGCGAAAATATTTGCGCATTTTTTTATAGATACGTTTATACTTTACGTTTGGCAAAACAGGCCGTATATCTAGAGAGCATAAACAAATATGCACTTGGATATCAAGATGAAAATAGCGGATTAAATTTATTTGAAAAAATATCTCATATGAGGTCGCCAGATGAAATTTACAGCGTTGAGCTATGTGATATTGAAACAATCGTTAATGGATACGATGATATAAAAAATAGATTGGAGATTAAAAAATGAGTAAAACAGATGATCTAAAATTTAGTGTAGAAAAAATTTTTGAAAGCAAGTATCTCATACCCATATATCAGCGCAACTACGCCTGGGGCGAAAAAGAGATAGTGGCACTTTTGGATGATATAAGCAGTAATAATAATGAGTATTTTATAGGGAGCTTAGTCGTAAGAGAAAAAGATGGTGTTTTTGAAGTTATAGATGGGCAGCAAAGACTCACAACTCTATATTTGACACTAAGATATCTTAAGTACGACATAAAAGATAAACTAGAATTTGAAGCCAGGCAAAAGTCAAATGAAACACTAGAAAAAATTTACAATGTTGATAAATGGGCTGATTTGCCGTCTAGTGAAATAGTAAGCGGGTTTAAAATTATAAAAGAGTATTTTCAAAACAATAGAGGTTTTGAAAATAAAATTTTAAAAGCACAAATTCTACGCGTGCCAGTCCCAAATGATGCCGATCTAAATCATTTTTTTGAGATAATGAACACAAGAGGCGAGCAACTAGAATTTCACCAAGTCGTAAAAGCAAAAATTTTAAAAATCTTAGAAGAAAAAGAGAGAAAAATAGCTGCGTTAGTTTGGGATGCATGTGCGGATATGGATAGATACGTGCAGATGAGTTTTAAAAAGAAATTAAGAGAACAAATTTTTGGCAATGAATGGGATAAAATTTGTGATGAAAATAAACTTTTTGAAATTTCTATAGAAGATGACAGCGATGCTGAAGGGAGGCTACTAAGCGAAATTTTAGACAACAAAAATTTAACTTCCGAAAAAACAATGCAAGATGAAGGCGAAAACGAAAGATTTTCATCTATTATAAATTTCCCAAATTTTCTTTTACAAGTAAATGCCGTTATGAGCAATAATACAAGCAGTACAAATGAACTGCTTTATGATAAAAAATTGATTGATAATTTAAAAAAATACTTCGATAATAGTGAAAATGCCAAAAATTTTATCTACAACCTTTTAAAATTTAGATTTTTGTTTGATAAATTTATTATAAAAACTGATGAAAATGATAAAAATGACGGAGAAAAATGGTCGCTAAAAATGCTCAAAAAATATCGCAATAACAACAAAGATACATTCGGCTACGTGGATACGTTTGATAACAATAAATTAGTTGTCACCTTGCAGTCTTGCTTGCGTATCACATATACTTCGCCACGCGCTATGGAGTGGATTTTTACACTTCTTAAGAGACTTAACGAAAATACAACAGCCAATATGCAAGAAATTTTAGAAACGTATGCAAGAGAGAAGGTAAAAAATGCGCTAGAAAAAAGCACCTCTTATCCTATGTGTGAGAGAATAGTCCTTGCTTATCTTGATTATATTTTATATAGAGAGTGTATAGTTAGCACTCGAAATAGCGAACCAAAACAAAAACTACAAAATGCTTTTGAAGCGGTTGGCGATGTAAATTTAAAAAATTTAAAAGAGTGGGAATTTAAATTTAGAGACTCTATCGAGCATTTTTACCCACAAAATCCTTCTGGGGATAGTATAGAGTGCATGAATGATGACGGAATTTTGAACTCTTTTGGCAACTTAGCGCTTGTTACAACTTCCGGTAACTCTAAATTTTCTAATCTTGCCCCGTCTGCAAAACTAACCACATATCCAAATATAATAACGCAAAGCCTAAAATTGATATTGATGTCGGAGTGCATCAAGAACGGTACCCTGGATGAATATAAAGAAGCGATTGTCAAACATGGCCAAGAAATGTTAAGCATTTTACGGTATGACGTAGAGTATGTTGACATAGAATAATACAAGATTTTTAACTTGCCTATTTTTGGCAAGTTAAATTTGATATATTTTATATACTTCCTTGGTTTAACTCCTCAAAATACTCCCCTATCTCATCTCTTAGCTCATCTGCTAGCTCTTTTGGTTCAAGCACCTTGATAAATGGGATGTAGTAGTATATGAGTGGCTTGATCTCCATTATGTTGGTGTACTCTATATCGATGATGACGGAGCCATCGGAGTCCTGGCCATATATGCTTTGCTTGGCATATGGTTTTCTCTCAAAATACTTCTTTATCTGCGGCGCTAAAAGCAGCTTGGCCGTCTTTGGCTCATCTAGCGTCGCCCATGCGGAGTTTATATTTTTTAGCCTATCTTCTATTTTTGCTTCTACATTAAATTTGCCCTCAAGTATTTTAATGTTTGCGATGCTTTTTAGATGAAATTTTTTAAAGGTATCGTTTTTGCCCGTATCAAGAAAAAGCAAATACCAAAACCCGTCAAACATCGCTAGTTTTAGCGGTTTTATCTTAAATTTAAAGTTATTATACTCACACTCTACCAGTCTTTTTTCTTTGATGGCGTTTTCAAGTAGTTCGAAATTTGCAAAGTCTTTTTCGTCTAGTTTCTCGTTGTTTATATTAGTTAGTATAGGATGGTTTAGCCTGCTAGTGATCTGCTCTAGTAAGACGTGAGCCTTTGAATAAAAATTTGTCCCCATGGTTTTTGAGATATTGTCTAGGATGTTTATGATGGTTCGCTCTTCTTGATCTAGGTTATCTTTGGCCTCGGTTTTATCCATGCTCCACATCCTACCCTTTTTTACGGCTCCGTTTTTGGCTAGCACGTCATAAAGATCTCTTTGTATGGTTTTAGTGCAAACGCCGAGCTTCTCCGAAAGTTCGGATATGGAGTGAGGTTTGTTACTGATAAGAACGGCTATATCGTTTATGCGTTCGTATTTACTCGTGCTAGTTTCTGGGATGATTTTTTTAGGTTTTTGCATGGAAGCTCCTTTGGGAGTATTATAGCGATATAAGACTTATAGTTGTCTAGTTTAAAAGGCATAGACTCAAGATAAGCTAAAAACATTTAAACATGTTTTTAGATATAATTTTGACTCAATGGAACTTAAACATATTCTTTCTTATCAATTTCAATAGTTTATGATACAAGTTTTCCTGCGTAGTTTTAGTATTATATCCGAATTCACCACCTTGAAGATGTAACAAGAAATTCTCTTTATCTTAACTTCTCTGTAGTCACTACTATCGTTACGCTTGAAAATTTAGATAACACATTTGGTGTCTCCATATTTTGGTGTTTGCAAATTCATTCTTTGACCGCTTTACTCTATAATGAGCTTTAGCTCCGTAAATCAACCAAATAGTTATAAGGTTTCCAGCAATAAGAATAAAATCTAATCCGCTCTTGTGCTTAGTTTAGAATGGGTAGGTTTCTTAAATACTAAATAAAACAGCATATTAAATATTAACCCTCAAAGCTCTCTCAATGTTTTCCATTAGCCCTAATTTAAATTCATCATTTGTCGCAAAAAGCCTATAAAGCTCAAGCTCTTTTCTTCTTTCATTGTTTATCACTTCGTCTATTATTTTTGCGATAGCGAGCCTTCTGTTGATTTCATCTGTATTTTTCTCGTAATTCTCCTCAAAATCTTTATGTGCTTTTACTTTACCCATAATGTGTATAAATTTAGCCCTTTGCTCATCAGGCGTAGCGTCCCAGCCCTTAAACCACTTCTCGTTAAAATTTCTTATTATCTCATCTAGTGGATCTTTTTTCTCATCATCTGCGTGAGCGCCTCTTAAATTTGGATTTTGCGGCTCTAGCTCCGCCTCGCTTGGATCTAGCTCTATTTTTGCTCCAAGTCTCACCCTTTCTAGTCCATAAGTAGATAGATCGACTGCATTTAAAAGCTCGTCTAGTCTATCTTTATCCTTATCTTTTACGACCATTTTAGGTATTAGAAATTTCAAAAACCAAAACAGCTTCTCGCACTCTACTATTTCATAAGGCATGATTGACGCCA
>NZ_CALKTQ010000052.1 GCF_937997465.1 uncultured Campylobacter sp.
GCGCCAGTCGGGCTTTTCTAGGCGGCTAGCGTAGGTGCCGTCGTCGCGTAGATAAAAGGAATAATCTTCGCTCGTGTTTAAAAGCATGTTAAATTTCGTACCGCCAAATACCCCCGAGCCTTTTTTGCTCGCCCCGGCGCTACTATGTTTGACGCTAGAGTCCTTTGCGGGTTTTGCGGACTCGACCGAATTTGAGCTTGATTTGCTTACTTTTGCTTGCGTGCTACTTGCGCTTTTTTTAAAGACGAACAAGACCTCTTGCCCGTCCGCGACTTGTTTGTATTCGAGCATGCCGTCTTTTAGCCAAAACTCGCCCAGCCCTTTAGCGCTAAGCGCGTATTTGCCGCCGCCTAGACTTTCGTAGCCGCTTTTGCCCGCACTATTGTTGCACGAGCCGTCCGGATTTACGCCCACGATGCCTACCGTCGCTTCATTGCCTCCGATCTCAAAAAACGAGTCGCCGAAGCACTTTTGCCCCGCGACTTTAAAGCTCTGCCCCTGCGCCTTTAGCGAGACTAGCTCCCATCTGCCCTCAATCTCGCTTAAATTTGACCCGCCGAGGCCGGCTTGATTTACGGCGCCGTTTACGATGCCGGCTAAATTTACCTCGTCTTTTTTAAAGGTAAATACGATCTCGCCGCTGTCCGTACCTTGTTTGTATTCGAGCGAGCCGTTATTTAGCCGTAGCTCGCCGCCGCCAAGCGAGTATCTACCACCGCCTAGGTTTTTTAGAGCGAAGTTTTGTTCGGCTTTTTCGCAGGATTTACCGTCCGCGCTACTTAGGCTTAGGCGCGCGCTATCGCCGCTAGCCTCGATAAAAGAGTCTTCGAGGCACTTTTGTCCGGCCGTTTTAAACGTCTGTCCCTGCGCCGTAACCGAGACGATACTCCACCTGCCGTCCAGCTCGCTGGCGCTTAAATTTAACCCGAGGCAAAGCACCGCGAGGATTGCAAAAAATTTAAATTTAGCCATGTTTTTCCTTTCATAAATTTGGGCTTGGTTTGCGCGAACCCGTCCGCAAATTTACCGAATACGGCAAATTTGCCCTGGTTTTGCTATTCGTCCAAAAAATATATCGCGCCGTCGACGACCGCTCCGCCCGCCTTGCCTTCGCTAGTAGGCGGGATATAAAAAAAGCTATGTCGCTGCGTCCGTCCGTCGTCGTATCTGAGCGTGAGCTCGCCCGCATCTAGCGTATATGAGCCCGCGCTACTGCTAGATCTTGTTCCTCCGCCGCCCACATTGCTCATGGCGGCGGAGGAGTAGGACGAACTGCCGTCCTTGAAGCGGCCTTTGCCGTCGAAGTCATAGTACCCGCTCACGCCTCCGCCAACAACGTCCAAATCGCCCGAGGCGTTGTAAACGGACATGGAGCCAACGGAGGTAAACGAGTAGCTGCCCTTTGGCACCTCATTTAAGATTTGAGCGTTAAAGAGATGGTATCCGCCGTCGCTCCACAAAAACGTGCAATCCGCATCCTCGCAGCTATATGTGCTTTGCTCGCCGTCGTTGGCGGTTTGTACGATTTTTTTGCCGTCTTTTTTATACGTGCCGTCGATGCGCGTGCGCCAGTCGGGCTTACCAAGGTCATCGCAATACGTGCCGTCGTCACGCAGATAAAAGGATATGTCGGTATTGGTGTTTATAAAGATCCACTTGCCTGCAAACACGCCTGTGCCTTTTTTGCTCGCTCCCGCGTCGCTATGCTTGACGTTAGGGTCTTTTTCGGGCTCTAAATTTGAGCTTGATTTGGCTTGCGCTTGATTTGAGCTAGCCTGCGCCGTGCGGCTTTTTTTAAAGGTAAACAAGACGCCGCCTGCGCTTTGTTCGTATTCGAGCGAGCCGTTTTTCAGCCTAAATTCGCCCGCATCGTTATCTAGCGCGTACCTACCTGCGCCAAGGCTTTTGTAGCCGCTTTCTCCCGCGCCGGTTTTGCACGTGCCGTCCGGATTTGCCGCTACGATACTGACCGTTGCTTTGCCGCCTGCTATCTGGAAAAACGAATCTTCAAAGCACTTTTGGCCAGCCGTTTTAAACGTCTGCCCCTGTGCTGAAACCGAGTCGATCTCCCATCTGCCCTCTAGCTCGTCTGTGCTCAAATTTGAGCCGGTTGCCGTTGCCACGGCCTTGTTTGCGGCCGCGTCTTTTTTGAAAGAAAAGACGATAAAATTGCCGCCGTCTAAGGACTGCTTTACTTTTAGCGTGTCTTTTTCTAGCCAAAACTCGCCGATAGGACCTAGCGCGTATTTGCCAGCACCTATGCTTTTAAAGGCGTAGCTTGCCGCGCCGCTTTTGCACGCGCCGTCCTCGCCTACGGAGCTAAGGCCTAGCTTTGCCTCGCGGCCGCTAACCTCGAAAAACGAATCCTCAAAGCACTTTTGTCCCGCTGTTTGCACCTCCTGCCCGTCTATGTTTGCCGAGACGATGCTCCATCTGCCCTCCAGCTCGCTAGCGCTTAAATTTAGTCCGAGGCAAAGCACCGCGATGGTCGCAAAAAGCTTGACCGTAAATTTGAGACCGTTCATATTTACCCTTTTTTTGAAATTTGCAAATCAAAATTGATAGCCGATTTTAACATCGGGAAATAAATTTAAAGACAACCTAAATCAAGAAAAATTATGAAAAAACCAAAACAAGCTGAGCTCTAACTTAAAAATGCGTCTATAAATCACGCTACTTAGCTCGCCGCCGCCAAGAAAATCCAAATGATCTTGCCGTATTGCTTCGTCCATGGCGTAAAAAGTAGGATTCGTAACATGTTCTTAAAAATGCTGTAAAATGTATATTTATAGTTTTTATTGCGCTCAAAACGTATTCAAATTTAAAATATAGGCACGTAAAATTAGTATTTGCTTGTAGTCAAATTTGAGCCCAGACAAGGCATCGCGAGTGCTGAATAAATTTTACGACGGCTTCTAAAACGGTAGATAAATTTTAGAAATTAAGGAATAAATTTAAAGAGAAATTTGAGCCCGGAGTCGGGCTCAAATTTTAGTGTAATTCAGACCAAACTTTGCGTTTCCAAAGCCATCCGAATATACCGAAAATCAAGAAGTAGATCATCGCATTTATGCCTAGGCTTTCGCGCTCGGCTTTTTTAGCGTCGCCCGCTTTTGCCATATAGGCTACGACTTTGTCCTCGCTAGCTTTATTTAGACCTACGCGAGGCATCGAGGTGCCCGGTAGCATTTTTTGCGTGTCGTTTATAAATTTATGCAGATAATCATCGCCTTTTGAGCGGATCATCATCGATAAATCAGGAGGGTTTGAGCCCATGTAGGCAGCCAAATTTACGCGGTTAGTTAGAACGTATTTGTTTTCGTATTTCATATCGTGGCATCTCTGGCACGCGTCGCGAAATACCTTCTCGTCGCTGATCTCTTTAGGCGCGATAGACTTTAGATATGCAACCATATCAGCTATCTCGGCATTTGGATCCTCTCCGCCGGCTCCGAAAAACGGAGGCATCGGATAAGGATGCTCGTCGTTAAATTTATGCGTTAGTTTTAGCGCCTTGGTCGGATCTTTGATAAGGGCTGCCAAGAAATGCTCGTCGTATATCGCTCCCGCGCTGCTAAGATCAGGCGGCACTACGCCGTACGCTTCGCTAAGTTCAGCAGCGCTCATAGCTGTCGGCATACCCGCAGCCTCGACTCCGTGACAGCCTGCGCAGCCAGCATTTGCAAAGGTTTCTGCGCCTTTAGTCGCGTCGCCTTTGGCTAAATTTATAGCCTTTATATCGTTCCAAAACGCAGTGTAGTCTTCGAGAGATTTTTGTGCCTCTTCAAGATCTTTTTGTGCTCCGGCGACTTTTTTCTCGTCATTCAGAGCTTTTGTCGCATCAAGGGCTTTTTGTCTAGCTTCTACTACGGATTTGGCTTGATTTATATCCTCGGCGCCAAAGTCGTAATCGGCCGCGCCGACGTGCGGATGCATGATGTTATGCGCGTAAGGCTCTATACCCCAGTATGTTACGCCGGTTAAAATAACTACGATTATAAAAATTTTTAACTCTCTCATTTTACCGCTCCTTTTTTCTCAAGAGTCGTTATGATAGGTAAAACGACAAAAAGCAGAACGAAAAACGTAATGGTCGAGTAAAATCCTATCCATGAGTTTGAAATACCAAGCGTCACGCCGTCGGCAGGTAGCTTACCGAAGATCGTAAGCACGATCATATCGACCACTAGCAGCCAGAACCATACAAAAAAGCCTTTTCTCTCGTGAGCCGGAGCCACGACGTCGCTTCTGTCATAAAGCGGCATGAAAAATAGCGCCACGCCCGCGATCGCAAATGCGATAAGGCCGATATTGTAGGCTTTAAAGCCGAAAATATCGAAGAAAAATCCGCGTAAAATCTCGTACTGCCACAAGAAGTACCACTCAGGATAGATGTGCGGAGGCGTTTTTAGCGGGTTGCCCGGCTCGAAATTTATCGGATCCATCGCGAAGTTGAAATGAAAACAGACTAAATAGAAAAAGAAAATCATAAAAAAGCCGATGTACATAAAGTCTTTTGCCAAAAATCCCGGCCAAAACGGAATAACTTTAGCATTTTTCTTATCGCCGCTTAGATATTTTTCAGCCTCGATATCAAAGTCTATCTCTTCGCCCGTTTCATTATTTACGTGCGGGACGCGAAGGGTATAAAAGTGTATCGCGACGACTGCGATCAGCACGATCGGTAGCAAGCATACGTGAAGCATGAAAAATCTCGTCAAAGTCGGATCGCTAACGGCATAGTCGCCTCTGATCCACTCGACTACCGCGTCCCCGATAACCGGGATACCGCCGAATAAATTCGTGATAACCATCGCCGCCCAGTAGCTCATCTGACCCCAAGGTAGCATATATCCGCTAAAAGCCTCGGCTGAAAACAGGATGAAGAGCAACATACCGCTCACCCAAATCATCTCGCGACCTTTTTTATAAGAGCCGTAGTAGATCGCCGTAAAGGTGTGTATGTAGATGATTAAAAATACGACCGAAGCCGCAACCGCATGTATGTGACGCCATAGCCAGCCGTACTCGACCTCTTTCATTATGGTAAAATTTACGCTATCAAAGGCTAAATTTATATCCGGTTTATAGTACATAACTAGCATAAATCCGGTAAAAATAAGCAACGCAAAAAGCGTCGTGAGTATAACGCCCATCGCCCAGAGGAAATTTATATTTTTCGGTATCCAGTATTCGCTGACGAGGACTTTCATTAGCTTGTTTAGGGCGATCCTTTGATCCAGCCAGTCTAAAACGCCCGTTGATTTTCTGATGTGCATTTTTCCCTCCTTACGCTTGAGCCGCTAGTTTTTCGTATTCGGGGCTGGTTTCGCCCAGAACGAGTTTCGTACCGTCTATCTTAAACGGCGGTATGTCTAGCGGTCGAGGAGGAGGGCCGAAGGTATTTACGCCGTCTGCGTTGAATTCGCCTCCGTGACAGGCGCAAACGAAAACTTGTTTGCCAGGTTTCCACTCGGGAATACAGCCAAGATGCGTACAAAGCCCGATCGCGACCATATATCTAGCGCCATCTACTACGATATCGCGCTTGTCGTTAGGCGCCATAGAAGCGTCCTTTTTTAGAACAAATATCGGCTTTTTACGCCACTCGATCTGGCGCATCTCGCCGTCTTTCATTGGGCTAAGATCTACAGTCGTAAATCCGGCCGCCTTTACGCTAGGAAGCGGGTCCCAGGTCTTTTTAACGGCTACGAGAGTCGCTGCGCCGCCGACTGCGGCTACCGCGCCAAACGCTAGACCGATAAAATCTCGTCTTTCTTGTTTTACGGACATTACTTTCCTTTCAACGGTTTTTGAAGAATAATCGAGATTATACTCTTATGAAAATTAAACTTTTATTTTTCTAGCAAATAGTTTAAATATTTAAACTATTTTTAAATCATTATTTACTATTTCGTATTTTAAGGCTTTCGGGAGTAAAATTTGAGTGTAAATTTGGTTTAGTCGGTTAAATTTGACGGCCTATAAACAGACGTAAATTTAAATTATATTTTAGTTTGCGCGTTTTACCTGCACCGCAAAATTTGACGCCGAGCGGCTTTAAATTTACGCCGTCAAATTTGACGTTTTTGACGAGCAATGTTTGGTTAAATTTGATTTAAAAGGAGAATTTATGCGTATCGCTTCGATCGATCATATCGTTTTAACGGTTGCTGATTTACAACGGACGCTTGATTTTTACGTGCGCGTGCTGGGTATGCGCGAGATTGATTTTTCAAACGGACGCAAGGCCCTGGCCTTTGGCTCGCAAAAGATAAATTTGCACGTAAAAGGCGAGGAGATTTTGCCAAACGCCATGAATGCAAACGTGGGAACGGCCGATATTTGCTTGCTTACCGATACGCCGCTTGAGCTAGTTTTGGAGGAGCTAGAGGTTGCCGGCATCGCCGTAGAGCAGGGTATCGTGTCACGAACCGGAGCGCTTGGAGCGATAAGCTCAATCTACGTGCGCGACCCGGACGGAAATTTGATAGAGATTAGCAGATACGTTTAAATTTGACGGGTTTTGCGGATGAAGTTCGGTTGCGTGTATATTGTAAACTGCAATCTAGACAAAGAGCCAACTGTTGTACGGCTAATATACAAGCAGATAATATATAATTTAGACTAGTAAATTTTTATAAGCTCATCGTTGTCGTAGTCATTTTCTAGGCCAAAATACAAAATTTCAAGCCACATTTCATCTTCGTATCTGAATTTCATAGACTCTTGCTCTACGCCGTCTATTTTTGGGTAAATGAGATAAAGCTTGTCGCACTCGTATTTTTTGCCGTAGGCATAGAGCTGATATA
>NZ_CALKTQ010000053.1 GCF_937997465.1 uncultured Campylobacter sp.
TAAAGCTCCTCGTTTTGCTTGTGCGAATGCACGAACGGCACGCTCACATTTGCGGGAAGCTCGTTGATAGAGAGCTCACAGCCGCTTAAGCCTAGAGCGTCTTTCAGCTCGACTCTCGGTTCGCTTTTCGTTGAAACGATCTTGTAGTTTGACATCTTTTTCTCCTTAGATTTTTGTTGTAATGATATATCTTACAACCGATGAGCGAAGTATAATAAAATTTTGTTGTAATGTCAAGAGTTACATCAAAAATTCCGAAAAATTTGATGCAAATTTTAAAATCAGCTAAAATCCGCGCGATTTTAAACAAAGGAATTTTATGCAAAATAGCGCATTTAAGACGCTAACGCTCATTGCAAAGAAAAATTTTAAAAAGCTGTTCTTGACATTTAGCCTGGTTTTGGCGGAAAACGGGCTATTTCTCGTCTATCCCGTGCTCGCAGGCATCGCCATAAACGCCATCGTAGCGGGCGACACGCTTTTGGCACTTAGCTACTCGGCCATGGTATTCGTGGGCTGGGGGCTAGGCTCGATTAGGCGGCGCGTGGATACGCAGGTGTTTACTAGGATATATGCAGGACTTGCCGTAAGCGTGATAATGAACGAAAAAAGAGCCGCGAAAGACGAAAGCGCCGTAATCGCAAGAGCAAATTTATCTCGCGAATTCGTGGATTTTTTCGAGCAGCATTTTCCCGTGTTTTTTACCTCGGTCGTCTCGATTTTCGGCTCGGCGATCATGCTTTTATTTATCGAGTTCTACGTGGGTTTGGCTGTTTTTGCCCTGCTCGCGGTTTTTGGAGTTTTGCTACCCAAATACATCGCCAAAAACGACCGCTTGTATCTAAAGCTAAACAACCAGCTAGAGCGCGAGGCAGGACGCATAAGCGCAGGCGATGAGCGCACGCTAAAGCGCCACTACGACGTGCTTTCAAAGCTTCGCATCCGCATCTCAAACAGAGAGGCGATGAGCTTTTTTATCATCGGTGCGAGCGCGGCGGCGATTTTTAGCTTGGCGATATTTATGCTATCACACAAGCAGGCAAACGCGGGCCACATCTACTCGGTGCTCACCTATCTTTGGACGTTTGCGATCAGCCTTGATGACGCGCCGAGGCTGATAGAGGAGTTTAGCAAACTAAAAGACATCGGCAAGCGCGTAGATGCCGGACTAGAAGGCGATATAGATAAAATTTAAGCGCTTTTTTAAGGTATAATTTAACTAAAATTTGCCGAAAAACGAGGTCAAAATGCACGAAAATCACGCCCATTGCGCGCATTCGCAC
>NZ_CALKTQ010000054.1 GCF_937997465.1 uncultured Campylobacter sp.
AACCGAAATCGCGCAATATGCCCTTTCCGGCTCTAGCCCGAAGATTATGAAAGATACGGATGAGCCTATTTTAAATCCTGACGGCTCTATAAAAACGGATCGCAACGGCAACGTGGTATTTAAAAAAGTGCTGGATGTCGTTGCGACGCAAGAAGTGCAACGTAAAGCGGATCTGTTTAAGAATGATTTTGAGGAGTGGATTTTCAAAGACATTTCGCGCAGAATGGATCTAACTAAAATTTACAACGATAAATTTAACTGTTATGTGCGCAAGCATTATGATGGAGAATACTTGAAAATCAACGGTATTAATCAGGCTTTTGAGTTACGAAAGCATCAAAAGGATGCCGTCGCTCGCGCCATAAACGAAAAGGTGGTTTTATTAGATCATGAGGTCGGCGCCGGCAAAACTCTAACCGCTATTTGTAGCGTTATGGAACAAAAGAAGCTCGGTATTATAAACAAGCCTCTGATTGTAGTGCCTAATCACCTTGTAGAGCAATGGCAAAAAGAATTTATCAATGCTTATCCCGATGCAAACCTGCTAGTCGCCGATGAAAAATCTATGGATAAGTTTCACCGCGATGAATTTCTGGCAAAAATTGCTAACGGCAATTACGATGCCATTATTATGAAATACACACAGCTAGAGCGAATTCCGGTTCCCGTCGAAATCGAGGAACGAATTATTGAAGAGCAAAAGGAGGAGCTAAAAGAGGCTATAAGAATAAGAGAAGAAAACGGCGGAAGTAAACTCTCTGTGAAACGACTCGAAGCTGCGCTTGAGAAGCTTGAGGCTAAATTAACGGAGCTTTATGATAACCGACAAAAGACTAAAATGATTGATTTTAGCGAACTCGGCGTTGATTGTATGGTAGTCGATGAAAGCCATAGCTTTAAAAATTTACAGTTTTCTACCGCGCTCGATAACGTTAAAGGACTTGGAAATCCTACGGGAAGCAAACGCGCTATGGATCTGTTTATGAAAACGACATATCTTCACGATCAACCAAACGGCAAGGTTATGTTTTTGACCGGCACGCCGGTTAGCAATAGCCTAAGCGAGCTTTATTTGCTACAAAAATACCTTTCGCCCAACGAGCTGAAAGAGCAAGGGCTTTTCTCTTTCGATAGCTGGGTAAAAACTTATGGGCAGCTCGAAAAGGTTTTTGAAACGGGCGCGGTGCCGAATGATTATAAAGTCGTAAACAGATTTACGAGCTTCAATAATTTACAATCTCTTGGAGGCTCTTATTTGGATTTCGCAGATATTGTTACGAACGCGGAAATTAAGAAATTTAGCGGCGCGTTCGTGCCTGAAGCGGAAATTATAACCTCGAAATCGAAAAAAAGCGACGAAGGCGCGCTATATCGGCGTAGAGATTGACAAAATGGGCAACTACAACGAGGGTTCTATCGTTTGGCGCATGGAGCGCATGAAAGATGCCGATCCGCGCCAGGACAATATTTTAAAATGCACTAACGATGCTAAAAAAGCATGCTTGGATTTTAGGCTGATCAATCCCGCGGCCGAAGACGATCCAAATTCCAAAATTAATAAGTGCGTTGAAAATATTCTTTCCGAATACAAAGCATATAGCGAATATAAAGGCACTCAACTCGTCTTTTTGGACATTGGCACGCCAAAGAGCATTTCACAACTTTCTAAAAATATCAACCTGGACGATGATTTTTCTAAAGAGATCGAGCCGGCAATCGTGCCGAGTGATGAATTCGTTAATATTAATGAGAGCCTATCTAAGCAGGAGGAGCCTCAAGACTTTAGCGATGATGAGATTATAGGCGATCGTGACGCGAACGAAAAAACATTCTTTTTGTATGGCGACATTTATAAAAAATTAGTTCAAAAAGGTATTCCACGAGAAGAGATCGCCTTTATCCACGATGCAAAAACCAATAAAGAGAAGCAGGAGTTGTTCGATAAGGTCAATAGCGGCGAAATTCGCGTACTTATCGGCTCGACGGCCAAGATGGGCGCGGGCACGAACGTGCAGGAGAGAGTTACTGCGATTCACCATCTTGATGTGCCATGGAAGCCAAGCGATTTAACGCAACGCAATGGCCGCGTTATTCGTCAAGGCAATAAAATTTTTGAAAACGATCCACAAAATTTTAAAATTAAGGATTTTCGCTATGTTACGACAGAAACCTACGACGAGACGTCGTGGCAAATCGTAACTTCAAAGGCAAAAGCAATTTTAAATTTTAGAACCGGGGTGTTAGACGGCAATTCGCTTGACGGCTTTGAAGATGAGGCTATAAGCTGCGAGGTGCTAAAGGCTATTTCAAGCGGAAATCCGCTAATTTTAACAAACGTCAAAATTTCAACTGAGCTTGAAAAGCTTGAGCGCGAAAAGAAAAGCTACGAACAAAATCAGCAGCTGAATGAAGATAATTTAGCCAGAAGCGAAGCGAAATGTAAATTTCTAACGAATGAAATCAGCACCCTACTTTCTACTAAAGAATACGTCGCAAATTTTGAAAATAAAGACGGCTTAGCCTGCTCTATGTTTCAAAATAATGTTTTTGATAAGACAAAAACGCCGGTAAGCTTTTTCATTCCGAAAGATGATAGCTCGCGCGAAGTTAAAATCGAGCAGGAAAATATGCGTAAAATTTTCTCAAACAATGTAAATTTGATGTTCGATGCAAAAAACACTAGCATTGATTTTTGCGAGTACAAGGGCTTTGTGGTCAGCGGATACTATGATCCGGGCAAACGCGAAGTCGCCTTTGAACTTACAAACAAGCAGACAAAAGAGGTATTTTCGCCATCAAATTTAGTGTTTCTTTCGGGCTTAAACAAAGAACATAGCCTGTTCGAGAAAAATCTGAAAGACCAAATCAATATGGTCTTATTTTTCTCGCGGCTAAATAACTATATCAATAAGATCGACGAGAATATCGAACGTAACCGGGCGACGCTGGCGAATGAGACGAAGAAGCTCGGGGTGCTGAAAGATTTGGTATCGAATCAATGTAAATTTCCCAATACCGCTCTTTTGAGATTGCTAAGGGAAGAGCAGCGTATTTGTTTTGAGGAGATCGAGAAGAAAAAAG
>NZ_CALKTQ010000055.1 GCF_937997465.1 uncultured Campylobacter sp.
GTCGCGGGCCTAAAGGCGTGCGGCGCGATCGACGCGGTCACCGAGTGGCTAAAACACTCTCAGGAGTTCGTGCGCTACGGCGGTACTTTCGTGCCGTATCTCATGGGTACGGTTACGGGCTCTGGCGACGCGGCTACTATGGCGTTTAACCAAGCTATCACCGTTCACGCCGCGGATTTAGGCTTCGCGCAGGATAAGCTAGGTATGGCCGCTGCGATCTCGGGCGCACTGGGCCGCTCGTCGTCTCCTATCGCGGGTGCGGCGATCGTGTGCGCGGGTCTAGCTATGGTTAGCCCGGTCGAGATAGCCAAGCGAACGGCTCCTGCGATGGCGATAGCCGTGTGCGTTATAGCGTTTTTTATGCTCTAAATTTAGAGTTAAATTTGATAAAGTCGGCGCTTTGCCGACTTTGCGTTTACCAGGGCGATGCTTGTCGTCCTGGCTCATGATTTGGTTTTTGCGAGAGATTTTTATACATGCAGCTTGCCGCTAAAATTTAAGGCTAAAACGGCAAATTTTCCCATTAAATTTACCGAGTCAAATTTACCGCACAAAGGCCGTAAAATTATCTTTGGATAAATTCTTTATATCGGTTGCAGGCTAGCTCCGGCTCCATTTCGCACGCTTTTTTGAGGTATTTTTCGGCCGCATTTGTGTCCTCTTTGACGCCTCGTCCTTGCGCATATAGATTGCCTAGATTGTAGCATCCGCCGCCGTTGCCCATCTCGCAGGCTTTGGCGTAAAATTCGCTTGCTTTTACGTGGTCTTGCTCGACGCCGCGCCCGTTTGCGTAGGCAAAGCCCAAATTTGAACAACCCGCTTCATCGCCCATATCGCAGGCCTTTGCGTAAAGCTGGGCGGCTTTTCTACCGTCCTGCGCTACGCCGTTGCCGTTGCCATATAAAAAGCCCAAATTTGAGCAGCCAGCACCGCTGCCTAGCTCGCACGCCTTTGAGTAGAGCTCTGCCGCTTTTTGATAGTCTTGCGCGGCTCCTTCCCTAGCGTTATCGTATAAAACTCCAAGCTCGTAGCAGCTTGTGCCGTTTTTACTGTCGCACTCCTTTTATAGCGCGTTTATATCGGCGCCGACAGCCAAAACCGAAGCGGCGATTAGCGGTAAAAATATCTTTTTCATCAAATTTACTCCTATTTAAATTTGCTTTCGTATTTTACGCAAAGCGAGCTTAAATTCGGGCGAGAGGGTTAAATTTGACGAAAATTTGGGCTAGCGCCGTAAAGGGACGAGTCTCGGTAGCGTAAACCGGCGATAAAGGGATGGCGGCGACTTGCAAATTTGAGAGCGAAGGCGCCCTCAAATTTGACCCGGTTTATTTCTCTGCTATGATTTTTACGATCTCGCAGATGACGTTGCTGGCCGCTCGTAGCGATTTTACCGGCAGGTACTCGTAGATGGAGTGAAAGTTGTGCGCGCCGGTAAATAGGTTCGGACACGGTACGCCTTTTTCCGAGATGACCGCGCCGTCGTATCCGCCTCGCATTGGGATCACTTTTGGCTCGATATTTAGGCGTGCGTAGGCTTGCTTTGCTGCGACGACGGGTAGGCTGTTTTCTCCGCCCGCTAGGTAGTTAAATACGTTTTTGTAGCGGTCTTTTAGACTGATCTGCACCCTGTGCGCGCCGTAAATTTTAGCAAACGAGTCGGCAAGATCTTGCAAAAACGCCATACGCTGCGCGTATTTTGCCTCGTTAAATTCGCGAACGTCGAGCTTCAGCACGGTTTTTGCGCTGTTGCCAGATAGCTCCTTGACCCAGTAGTAGCCCTCGACGCCGCCCGTATACTCAGGTGCTTCGCCGCCGGGTAGCATCGAGATAAATTTGTGTGCGAGTAGTAATGAATTTACGAGCTTGCCCTTTGCGTTCATCGGATGCGCGGATTGCCCGGTAAAGGTCACGACCGCGTCGCCGGCGTTCCAGTTTTGGTAAATCAGCTCGCCGATGCCGCAACAGTCCAGACAATAGGCAAAGTCGGCCTTGATCTCCGAAACGTCAAGCGCCTTGGCGCCGCGCAGACCTTGCTCCTCGTCGGGCAAAAAGCCAAACGTCACGTCGCCGTGCTCGATTTGCGGGTTTTGTACGAAAAACTGCGCAGTGTTTACGATGGCGGCGATCGCGGCCTTGTCGTCAGCGCCGAGTAGGCTAGTGCCGTCTGTCACGATGAGGTCGTCTCCGACGTAATTAGCAAGCTCTGGGAATTCGCTAAGTTTTAGCGCTATGCCTAGTTCTTTATTTAGCGTGACGTCGCCGCCCTCGTAGCGCACGATTTGCGCTTTCGTGTCGTTTTTTTGTTCTGCGCTAGTATCAAGGTGCGCGAAAAACGCCACGGACGGCAGCTTTTTAGCGGAATTTGACGGCAAAACAGCCGTAGTTATGGCGTTTTCTCGTCTTTTTATATTTTGCAGGCCGAGCTGCTTTAGCTCGCTTTCTATCAGCTTTGCTAGATTGTGCTCAGTTGGGTTTGAAGGCATGATGCCCGCCGCGCCCGCTTCGCGGTTTGTGGTGGTGTTGATCTTCGTATAGCGTAAAAATCTCTCGACTATGTCCATGTTTGCTCCTAAATTTGAGATAAAATTTATGAAATTATACTATCTTTTAATTAAGCTTAAAATAAAATTTTAATATTTTCGGGCAAGTTTAAAATTTAATCGGTATAATTCGCAAACTAAATTTAAAGGAGCAAAAATGCGAAATTTATGTTACGTGAGCGACCTTTCGGACTTTCATCAGGTTTTTTCGGCGACGCTGGGTAAGATGGCTGCGGTGCAAGGTAGATTTGCGGGTATCGTCGGCAACCTTGACTGGAACGTGGATTTTGATAGCTGCGAGATAGCTTTCGGCGATCAAATTTACAAGATACAGTTTATCGGCAGCGAGTCAAACGTGAGCGACACGTGGCTGTGGGGACACGCGAACGTAAATAACTTTGGCGAGGAGGCGACGCGGTTTTCTGCAGAGGTGTTGCGCGCGGGGCTAGAGTGGGGTTTGCAAGCTTTTAGCGAACCGAGCTTTGAGCTGGATGAAACCTTTAACGGGCACACGCTATGTATCGCCGCATGCGGAGTCGCTGACGAAAATTTATGCTACTACGGCTGCAGACACGATAAGGGCTGTGCGTTTGTGGCTATAACCGATGCGCCAGCTTCGCTTTTTGAGCCTCTTAGCACGCACGAGTTTGTCAAAACAGCAAGTAGCTGCATACAAAATCACGACGTAGATCATAAAATTTTCATCAAAAGCTTTTTGGAGTTTAACGGAGTCAAATTTGATGAAAACGTCGAAAAGGGCGGATTTTTTAAGAAAGCCAAAGACGAAATCGTAGCTAAATTTGACAAAGAGCTTTTGATCAAATTTGACGACAAGGGTAGGATTTCGGGATTTAAATATGAATTTTAATTTGGGTAGTTTGAGCAAGGCGATGGGCTAAAACCCACCGCCTTAAATTTACGAATGGAAGTGAAACTCGTCCGGGTGATCT
>NZ_CALKTQ010000056.1 GCF_937997465.1 uncultured Campylobacter sp.
GATCGCTTGACGGCGCAAAGGCCGCAAATTTAACTGGCGTAGCAAAAATGAAACTAAAAACCTACGCTAAATTTCTCCTGACCGCAAAATCTCCCGCGGCAAAAATCCAAAAGCTAAATAAAATTAAAAATTATCTTGCGAAATTTGACTTTTAAGAGGGCGGGCAAGAAGGAAAGCTTGCAGTCAAATTTGGCTCTCCAAGTCGGTAAAAAAGGTGGGAGGCGTGACCTTAAATTTAGCCCAAGAACTTGGCAAAAAGCGGATGGCAAGCGGGGGTGTAAAGCACTAATTAGACGCGTTTTACCGCGCTTTGGTTTTACAAAAACGGGCAAAAAGGAGCTAAATTTGAACTTTTTAATACGCAAAAGCAACCGATTTTAGCGCGCTACGGTCAAGGCAGTTTTAGCGCCGAAATTTAAAAGCCGACTACCGCGAGTTTTCCCTACTTTTTTAGCGATTATTTTATAAATTAAAAGCCTGCCTTAAATCTATTTTTTATATAATCAACCAAAGTCAAGATAAAGGATGCTTATGTTTAGAAAAACTTTTGTTTTATTGGTTGCGCTCTTTACGGCGCATTTGTTTGCGGGCGACGCGTACTTGCACACGAGCGAGTCAGCCCAAAAAGGCGTAGCGCAGGCTCAAATCGCGCTTCCAAAAAATGTCACGGGCGGCGATATTTACGTCGGACTTTTTAAAGATGCCCCAAAGACGCAAGCCAAAGCGCCGGTCGTAGTTTTCCTGCACGGCTCATCTGGTATCAACAACAAAATAGGCCTTGACAAATGGCAAGAGTGGCTAGCAAAAGAGGGCATAGCAAGCTTTATGTTTGATAGCATGGCCCTAGAAAACAGGATAACCTACAAATCTCCGGCAGATAAGGAGATTTACGAAAAGGTCCATTCGCTACGCTCTAGCGAAATCAAAATCGCCTTGAAAGCGCTAAAAAACACTGAATGGGCGGATACGAGCAAGCTATTTTTAGCCGGCACCAGCGAAGGCGCGGTGGCTGTAGCCAGATACGAGGGCAATGACTTTTTGGGCAAGGTTATAAACTCTTGGTCGTGCGAGGAGAATTACTTTGTAAAAGAACATAAAACGGCGCTTAGCGATACGCCGGTTTTAAATTTAGTAAGCGATCAGGATAAATATTTTTCTCAAAAAAATAGCTATCTAGGCAACGAAAACGCCACCGGAAACTGCGCCGCAGCCTACGGTGACAAGAAAAACGCGATAGTTTTACTCTTGCCTAATGCTCCGCACACGCTCATAAATTTGCCAGCCGCGCGCTTTGCGACCGTTTCTTTTATCAAAAGCATACTTGAGGGCACGTTTGACGCCGATACGATCGGCGACTAACGACTAATAAATTTGCGGCGACGAGGTCTATAAATTTTGTCGCCGCGCTTTTTGCAGATGCATAAAATTTGAGCCGAATTTGAGCGGTCTCGCGGCAAAATACTTCGTTTTATATTTTTTGTATTCAAATTTAGTTAATTTGTTTTAAATTTTAGCATTTAAAATTTGAGTCAAATTTTGCAAATCTTAGCTCCGCATTTTATTTGCCAAGACCGGCATTTTAAAAACGTTAAAATTTGAGCCGCTATGCCGCGCGTCTCTTACCACCGATAAATTTTATCCTCATAAGCGATCAGTCTAAATTCCTCTTTGTGGTTGCCGTTGCCGATCGTGTGGCTGTCTTGGCCCGCGCCGAGGCGTAGTTTATGTAGCCTGCCGCCGTATGTACCCACAAAAAGCACGCTACCGTCCTCGCTTAGAGCCATAGACTTTATCGTACCGCCCAGATAGTGGCGCCAAATTTTACGCCCGTCCTTGCCGACTGCTTTTATGTAGCCGTATGCGTCGCCGAGGATATAAAAGTCCCGCGTCGCTACGCCCGCGTAAACCCTCATCGCATCGTCGATCAGCGTGAAATTTTTCTCGCCATCTTCGTCATACGAATAAGCCTCAACATCCACCCCTTGCTTTAGAGCCGCCCTGTCCACGCCGATCGTGACGCCGTTGTAGAAGTGGCAGGAGTTCGCTATAAGCTGAGTATCGTCCGCGCTAAATAGACAAAAGTGCGGATACGAGCTCTGCGCGCCGATGCTGCCGAGCCGCTCGCCCTCGCTATCCATCAGGACGTGATCGCCGCACTGCTCGCCAGCGACGATAAGAGCGTTGTCGCTTGATAGCGCCGCGTTGGCCATGTCGATGTAGAGTGCAGCGTTGCCGTCATCGTCCTCGTAGAGCTGCCTGTCCTCATAGATCGGATGGATAAGCTTCGCGCCGCTTTGCGAGATCAAAAATATCCCGTCGTGGCAGCTCAAAAGCGCCTTGCTGCCGTCGTTAAACGGTAAAATTTCAGCCTCGTCGTATGTTAGCTTCACGTCGTGGCTAAATTTTGCGATAGGCTCGCCGCCGCCCTTGCCGTCGTAGCCTTTTATGAGTTCAACCTCGCCCTTTCTAAGCAGGGCGTAAATTTCGTTTCGCTTTGATTTGCCCACCGTAATGACGCCCTCTGCGATAACGCTAACGCGCTCGCCTTCTAGCAGATATAGCTTCTTACGCCAGCCTTCAGGATCGCTTTGCGAGACGACAAAAAGGACGTTCTCGCTGCGCAAAGCACAAATTTGATCGACATTGCCTAGCTTGTCTCCTATTTTATCCTTCTCGTCAGTATTATCTGCTTCATCCTCGCACTCCTCAAAGATAATGTTTGACGGCGGAAAATCGGCTCTAAATTTCACCGTTTCGCCCCGCTCGTTGGCTTCCTTTAGCAGCTCAAAAACCGCCTCGCAAAGCTGCGTCATACCCTCGCGCTCATCGACTGGTTCCTCGCCCTCATAGGCGTCCCAGCCGTGAATCTCCGCAAACGACACCATATCGTTTACTGCCTTGGCGTATTTCTCGCCCTTTTCATTCCACTCTTTTTGCCACTCTGCCTTAAGCGCCTCGTAGTCCAAGTTTTTCATTGATTTTCCTTAGGTTTGTTATTCGCCTTTTCGCTGCGATTCGCGAAATTTTAGCCAAGTCCGCTAAAGCTAAATTTAACGCAGTAAATCAGCAAAACGCTCTTAAAATTTGCCATCAACCCAAGCTTGCCGAATTTAAGACGCGTAAATTTGAGCACAAAACCAGCCTCATACGCCCGCTAGCTCCGCCAGAGCTTTGCTATCAGCTCGCTATCCTCGTCCGCGAGTTCAAAGCCGAAAATATCGATATTTTCAAGCAAAATCTCTTTGCTAGCGGAGTTTACTACCGCGCAAACCCCGTGCTGTACGAGCCAGCGCAAGATGATTTGTGACCGCGTTTTGCCGTATTTTTCGCTGATTTGCGCGAGCGCGGGCTCTTTTAGCTCTTCGCCGGGCTCATATAGCAGCTGTACTTGCACGTCATGGTCGGTCACCTTGCCGCGCGCAGCAAAGCGCCGCAGATAGGAGCTAGAGCGCGTCTGATAAACCGCGGGTTTAACTTCGCTACCTTGCTCGATTTTGGCTAAATTTTCGACTCCAAATTCTCCAGGGTAATCGCAAATGCCGATCGACGCCGCAAGTCCCTCACGGTAAAGCCGCTGCAAAACGCGCCAAGCAAGGCTAACATCGCCCGCCCCTACGCGCAGTAAAAGTAGATCGACGTAGTCGGTATTTAGTTTTTTTAGTGAGCGCTCAAAGCTTTTTATCATGCCGCTTTCATTGCCGTTTTGAGCCTCGAGCGCGCTTTGGATAAATAGCTGTCCGCGCTCTAAGCCGCTAGCCGCAAATGCAGCTGCTACACCCTCCTCGTCTCCGTCCGTATCGATCAGGCGGTAGCCTAGGCCTAGAGCCGCCCCCAGCGCATTTTTGTCTTTCAAATCATCAAATTTAGCTGCACTAAGTCCGACGATCGGCATCAAAATTCTATTATTTAGCGTGAGATATGGTGTCATCGCAGCAAGCCTCTCGCCGAGATTTTTCGCACCGCTTAGATCTACGCCGTCCGTCAAATTTACCGCATTGGTCTTGCTAGTCTGCTCGGCAAACAAATCCAGCCCTACAGCAAGCCCCGCCGCACAAGTCGCCGCGCCCTTTATGAAGTCCCTTCTTTGCATTTTCGCTCCATTTTTGATTTTATCGATTGCTTGGCTAAATTTAAATTTGCAAAACAAAAGGCACCGCCGCGCCCAAATTTATTTAAAATCACGGAAATCTAAAATTTGCTTGCGACAAACAAGGTCTGAAAAAGCCACATTTAAATTTATCTAAATGCGCCCGAGTAGAAACTTATGCTCGTCAAACGCGGCCCAAAGAGCTAAAAAGTCAAATTTAGATCTCAAACGCGCACGAGCTTGGCTGTCCGCCTTCAAATCCCTTTTTAAACCACGTCATGCGCTGCTTTGACGAGCCGTGCGTAAACGAGTCTGGCGTCACGCGGCCTTGATATTTTTTCTGCAGCGCATCGTCGCCTATCGCGCTTGCTGCATTTAGCGCCTCCTCGATGTCGCCGTCTTCTAGCACCTTATAGCGCCCCATGTAGTGCGCCCATACGCCCGCATAGCAGTCGGCTTGTAGCTCGACTTTGACTTGCAAGGCGTTTTGCTCTATAGGGCTTTTTGCGCGCGATTTTAGCTCGTTTATTTTACCGAGCGTGCCTAGTAAATTTTGCACGTGATGTCCGACCTCGTGGGCGATCACGTATGCCTGCGCGAAGTCGCCCGCGGCCTTGTATTTAGCCTCCAGATCATCAAAAAAGCTAAGATCCAGATAGACTTTTTTATCCGCGGGGCAGTAAAAAGGCCCCATCTGCGAGCTAGCCGTGCCGCACGCGCTAGAAACGCCGTCTCTAAAAAGTACCAAGCTAGGTTCCTTGTACTGCGCGCCGCCCGCCTTAAACACCTTACTCCACACGTCCTCGGTCTGCGCCAGCACCGCAGAGACGAAGGCAACCTTTTCTTTCTCCTGCGGGCTATCTAGCGCCGCCCTTTGAGTGCCCGCGCCACCGCCATCAAGTAGCGCGAGAGGGTTAAAGCCCATAAAATACGCGACCGCGCCGATAACTAGCACCACGCGGCCAATGTTTGAGCCCAGCAAAAATCTGATAATCGGTATGAGTGCGCCCAGCGACCCCATGCTGTTTACGCTGTTTTGCCGTCTATCCTCGACGTTGTCGCTTCGTCTGCTGTCTTGCCATCTCATTTTTTACTCTTTCGTTTTGGATTTTTTCTTAAATTTAGCCGCGGGTTGCGCTGTTTTCTTGTCACTTGGTGCTAAATTTAGGGCATATTTTAGCGACTATTTATAAATTTATCGCTTTAGCCCGCCATTTCGCTCAAATTTGACGCGGTAAATTTGATGGTAAAAGTTGAGTTTAAACAAAGCAAAACGGCACGGCGCAAAATAAGCCCACATAGCCGAGCCGTCAAATTTGAAGTTTTAAATTTAAAATCTAGCTCTAAACCGATCCAAAATTCGCCCCAAAATTCTTGACAGCAAGATCCCAAAAACTATACTGATGCCGTCTGCGACGATATCTAGTAGGCTAAAATAGCGATTTGGCACAAACGACTGCATGATCTCTATCTGGATACCGTATGCTAGCAAAATAGCAAACTTTGCACCCAAATTTAGCCTACAAAAGCCAAAATGCAAAGTAACGTAAAGCGCGGCGAATGCAATGAAGTGATTTGCTTTATCCCAGCTGTTTTCGACGAGTTTTATCTGCGCTGGCGTGAGGGCTAGGTACTCTATCGATATCAAAAATATAAAGAAAAGTGCGGCGGAAATTTTGGAAAGATTCATGGATTTTAAGGGGTTGTTTTTAAACAAGAAGCGCCGCTTAGCGCTTCTAAATTTATTAAATTTAACTCTTACATCTTATCTTTTGCAGCGATACCAATTAGACCTAGAGCCGTTTTTATCGAGAGTGCGACGACGGCGAAAAGCTTTAAAAGCTCGTCTTCGTTTTCGCTGCCTACGACGCGATTTTCGTTGTAAAATTTATGAAAATTCGCCGCCAAGCTCTTTAGGTAGTCGCAAATTTTATTTACCGCGCGCGTGTTAAAACTATCAACTAAGATATCGTTTAGCGTGAGCGCCTCAAATAGCAAATTCTTGCCGTCTTCGTTCAAATTTGCAAATTTAACGCTCGCGACATCGGCGACGTTTTTGCCCGCTTTTGCGAAGATTTGATTGATCCTGGCGTGCGCGTAATTGATATAAAATATCGGGTTTGAGCTATCCTCGCGCTTTAGTTCATCCACGTCAAACTCCAGATGCGTGTCGCAGCGCTTGCTAAGGAATATAAATCTAAGCGCCTCGTAGCCGATCTCCTCGACCACGTCGCTCATCAGCACGACGTTGCCCGCGCGCTTGCTCATCTTGTAGGCTTCGCCATCTTTTAGCAGGCTCACCATCTGCGAAAGTATGATTTCAAGGCGGTTTTCGTCGTATCCAAGCAGATGCAGCGCCGCCTTCATACGTGCGATGTAGCCGTGGTGGTCGGCGCCCCAGATGTTGATGCAGCGGTCAAATCCGCGCCTAAATTTATCGTCGTGATATACCACGTCGCCGGCTAGATAGGTGCCGCGACCGTCCTCGCGCACGATGACACGGTCTTTTTCGTCGCCGACTTCGCTTGATTTTAGCCAGATTTTACCCTCGCTCTCGTATATGCCGTTCTCGCTTTTTAGGCGTTCTAGCGTGAGAGGGAGCTTGTCATAGTAGCTCTTTTCGCTGGCCCAGTTTTCGATGAAAATTTGCGCGTCGGCTAAATTTTGCTTGATCAAAACCAGCACCCTATCCTTGCCAAACTCGGCGAGTTCTAGATTTCGGCTCTCGTCGTAAAATATCTCTTTGCCGAATTTCTCTAGCGCTTCTTTTGCGATAGGCTCTATGTAGTCGCCGCGGTAAAATTTCTCCGGATACGCCACTCTCTCGCCGAATAAATTTTCGCGCGCCCAAAGCGATATGGACGTTCCTAGAAGCTCGATTTGATTGCCTGCGTCGTTGATGTAGTATTCAGTCGAGATATTTTCGCCGATATGAAGCCCGACGCGAGCTAACGTATCGCCGAAAACCGCACCCCTAACATGCCCGATGTGAAGCGGACCAGTCGGGTTTGCGCTGACGTACTCGAGCAAAATTTTCTCGCCGCTAGTTCCGCCGCCTTTTGCAAACTCGCTCGGATTTGTAAGGCTAGCCGAGGCAAATTTATCCAAAAATGCAGGCTTTAGTTTAAAATTTATATAGCCGTTTAGCGCCGTTGCCTCGAAAACTTCGCTATTTTCAAATTTAGACGCTAGCTCGGCGGCTATTGCTACGGGGGATTTTTTGAGCTGTTTTGCCAAACTAAAAGTAGGCATCGCGTAGTGCGCCAAGCCCTTATCTTTTGGCTTCTCCAGCGCAAAGTCAAAGTCCACGACGCCTTTTATTTCGTTTATTACGCTTTTTTTCAACGCCTTTCCTTACGCGTTTTTAGCCGTATCTTCAGTCTTTGCGGCGGTTGCGGTTTCTTCTTTTTTCTCTTCTACTTTTTCTACGTTCTCGGCTTTTTTATCATCTTCCATTTCTGATTTGAAGCTCTTTATTCCCTTACCTAGGCCTTTTGCGAGCTCAGGGATCTTTTTCGCTCCAAAAAGCAAGACCACGATAAGTAAAATAATAAGCAATTGTTGGACGCTTGGACCCATTTTTTCTCCTTTTAATTTTCGTTATATTAGCATAATTTTATCAATTATTCCATTTGTTAATAATCTCTTTTGCGTCTAAATTTGACGTTTTTAGGCGCATCGAGCGCAAAATCCCGCGCAAATTTTCATAGCAGTTTTGCAAGTCGTCGTTTATCAAAAAATAATCGTACTCTAAGATATGCTCCATCTCGCCGACCGCATTTATCAGCCGTTTTTCGATGGTTTCCGCGCTATCGGTGCCGCGATTTTGCAACCTTGATTTTAGCTCGTTTTTGCTAGCTGTCGTGATAAAAACGGAGGTAATATTTTGGGCAAATTTTGATTTTGCGATATTAAAACCCTGCACGTCGATATCAAAAATGGCAATTTTGCCCTCTTCAAGCGCGTTTAAAACGGGCTTTAGCGATGTGCCGTAGTAGTTGCCGTGCACGCACGCCCACTCCAAAAACTCATCCGCGTCTATACCTTTTTTAAACTCGTCTTCGCTTGTAAAATAATAATTCACGCCATCGGTCTCGCCCTGCCTCGGCACTCTTGTTGTGCTTGATATCGAAAAATAAAGATCGTTTTCCTCTTTTAAAAGACGGTTTAAAAGTGTGCTTTTTCCGCTACCGCTGGGGCCGGAGATAATTAAAATTTGCCCCTTCAACTACTTTTCCTCAAAGCTTATATTGATTTTTATGTTTAGGTTTTTTAGAGCCTCTCGGAGCTCGCCGTCTTGCAGCGAATTTTCTAGATTTTTAGCCACAGCGTCTGAAATTTGAGCCTTAAGCTCGTCTATTTTTGAGGCCGTTTGAGATTTGTGCAAGCCTAAATCCGCCGCTTCGCCGCTCTCAAATCCGCTCTCGTTAAGCGCTAAAGCCATATCTTTTTCGCTGATTTGCTCGATGTCGCCATACTCGCTCGGATCAATCTGCGGCTCTATTTCAGGCTCGTTTTGCATGGCTTCGGACTCACTGATTTCTTGTGCGTCTTGCTCGAGATTTATTTCCGTCTCGCTTTGATCGTCTGCGGCAAAAATATCATCCGCAAGCTCGTCATCTAAAACATCTTGCGTCAAATTTGCTTCGCTCTCAAAATCCTCTTTCTCTTCCTCGCCCGCTAAGTCCATATCGTCTAGCAAAAACTCATCGCCCAAGGCGCTATTTTTGACCTGCACCTCTTGCTCGTCTGGCTCGTCGGATTTCATATCCATATCGGCAAAGATATCCTCTTGCTCCTCAGCTTCTTCTATTGCAAATTTATCGTCATCTTCCGCTTGTTCAAGGCTTTGCAGAGCTTCACGCTCGTCCGCACTATCCATATCGACAAACTTGGCCATATCAGGCTCGTCCGCCGTTTCAAATTTAGCATCCAAAGGCTCATCGTCTGTATCCAAATTTTCTGACAGCTCGTCCATCTTGTCTATTTCGTCGATTTGATGCTTGATATCCTCGATACTACCGTCAAAATCAAGCTCAAATTTATCATCAATCTCTTCATGCTTGTCTTCGCCATCTACAACAAGCTCTGCCGTGCCGAGTTCAGGCTCGTCGGCCATCTCCAATTTGCCACCAAGAAGCTCATCCGGCGCATCTATATCCGCAGAAAGATCGTCAAATTTATCGTCTTTTGCAGCGATTTCAAACTCATCAAACTCCGTCGGCTCATCGTCCGCATCGTCTAAATCCAGCTCATTGCCTTCGAGCTTTTCGCTTAGCTCATCCATATCGTCGATAGCCTTTACGATCTCGTTTAACTCGTCAAAGGCGCTATCTTTACCAGACGCCGCTTGCGAAATATCGTCAAACTCGTCGTCTAGCCTAAGCTCGCCCGGATCCAGCTCCATGATCTCGTCTTCAAAGACGTCTTCGGCCGGATCGTCCATAAACTCAAACCCTTTGACTGAGATCTCGTCGGTTTCGTCTTTTGCCGCAGCAGCAGGCTCGGCGCTCTTTGTTTTACTCGCCAGATCCTCCACGATAGTGATAAATTCCGTCGGCAAAAACGGCTTTGGCAGTATCCTGTCGGCATTTTCAAAGGTCGGAGAATTTTTAGAAGAAAGGTATAAAATTTTATTTGCGAATTCTTTTAGGTTCATCTCTTTTACGTCGATATCGCTATCCAAGATAAGCACGTCAAAAACGCCGCTAAGCTCGCTGGCGTCGCCGATCTCGACGTATTCGTAACCCATTTTGCTAAGAGCCAGCGTCGCCAAGCGCGATACTGCGGGGTTGGCGTTTACAAGAACGATTTTCACGAATTCTCCTTTTTATACCTAAAAAACGTATTTTAAAACATTTTCCATTACTTCAAGCTTAGTTTTAGAAAAATAGCGACGGAAGATCGTTGATAACGCGAAGCACGAGCTGCCTAAAAAGCTCCATCATGCCCGCTAGTATAGCGATCAGCACGGCAAAGCCAATCGTGATCTTGATCGGATAGCCAACAACCAGTAGGTTAAACTGCGGCATCGTCTTCATCAACATACCGAAAATCAAATCAGAAAGCAGCGAAAGCGCCAAAATCGGGAAGGAAATGATAAATCCAAAAGTAAATAAATTTATCATGGACTTTGAGGCGTACTGCACTATATCGGGACTCGGGTAAAAGCCGCCTAACGGAACGTGCGTAAGCGAATTTGAGATAAAAAGCAGGATAAGATGATGCCCGTCGAAAGCCAAAAATGTCATGAGTGCGAGGAAATTTATGATATTTGAGATAACTGGCGAGCTAAGGCCGGTCTGTGGGTCCAGCACCGAAGCCATCGAAAAGCCCATGATCATCGATATCTGCTCGCCAGCTAACTGCAAACTGGCAAAAACGATGTGAAGCAGCAGTCCTGCGCAAACTCCCAGCGCCGCCTCGCTAACGATCTCTACGGCCAGATAGTAAATCTCGCCGCTTTTGATACTAGCAAGCGGAAATAAAAATAGCGTTAACAGAAACGAAAATGCGGTTTTGACGCTCATAGGGATCTGCTCGTGCCCGTAAAACGGAAAAAATAGCATCAGCCCGCCGATACGCGCAAACAGCAGCATAAAGGTGATGACGCGCTCGGGCGCGAAAAACTCGACTAGCTCCACCTGACTCTTTCGTTTTAAATTTAAATGCCGTTATTTTAGGGTTAAATCCTTGAAAATTCGGTAAATTTGAGAGCCGAATAAAAACGTGCGAAAATTTGGGCGTGATCAAGGGCTACAAAATACCGTTTTGTCTGCCAAATTTTATGCGTACCGTTGTTGCTTTTTAAATTTAAGAGGTTTAAATTTGGCGGTCGCTTTTAGCTTTTGTTTTGGGTTAAATTTTAGTTTGCCAGGGGTAAATTTAAAAAATCGCTACGTTTTATAAAATACGGCTACAAGACTAAATTTGATCATAAATTTTATTTGTTCAGAAGTGGTCGCTTTAGGCGGTTTGCGATAAATTTAAACTCGAAAAGCAGCTTGCAAATTTGAGCTTAAATTTTAAGCCATAAATTTGAAAACTCGTAGTCTGTAAAAAAATTAAATAGCTTCAGGAGAAATTAAGGAGAATTTTTTGTCTTCGAGGCGGTAAACTTCGTCGCATCTTTGCGCAAGTTCGTTGTCGTGAGTGACCAAAACCAGTGCCGCATCGTTTGCTTTGATATAATTAAACAGCGTTTGCATCACTTCGTTTGCGGTCTGTTTGTCTAAATTTCCCGTAGGCTCGTCGGCAAATATCACGCGCGGCTTTTTGCAAAGCACCCTAGCGATCGAGACGCGCTGCTGCTGTCCGCCGCTTAGCTCGCCTACTTTTTGATTCATTACGCCGTCTATCTTTAAATTTGCCAAAATTTCATCGTCGATTTTTTGATCGGACAAAACAGAGGCTAGCTCGATATTTTCGTGCGCGCTAAAGCCTTTAAAAAGATAGTGCGCCTGGAAAATAATACCGAAATCAAATCTACGAATGCGCAAAAGCTCGTTTGCCGATAGGTCGTAAAGCGATTTGCCACCATAGATAACTTCGCCGTTTTTTGGTCGCAAAAGAGTGGAAAGTATATGAAGTATAGTTGATTTGCCGCAGCCGCTGATGCCCGTTATGGCGCAACTGCCGCCGGCATTGACGCTTAAATTTACATTCTCAAAGAGCGTATAATCATACGCAAAGCCTAGATTTACGCCCTTTAAGATTTCCATAAATTTAGCCTATTTGAGCCGCAACCTCGGCTGCAAAGTCTTCGTTTTTCTTCTCTAGGCCTTCGCCAAGCTCGAAGCGAACGTATTTTACGATCTCGATTTTGCCACCTAGCTCTTTACCTTTTTCTTCAACGACTTGCTCGATAGTTTTTTTATCGTCCATTACGTAAAACTGTCCAAGTAGCGTAAGGCGCTGATCTAAAACGGTGTTATCAGCGTAAAATCTATCGATCTTGCCAGGGATGATTTTGTCCCAAATTTTCTCAGGTTTGCCCTCGGCTTTTAGCTCTTCTTCGATAGCTTTCGTAGCCTTAGCTAGCTCGGCATCGCCTATTTGGCAGCGGCTAGCATACTCTGGGATGTGGTGAAGCGGCTTGCCTAGGCGTTTTAGCTCTTCGTTATCTTTTTCAAGCTCGGCGCGAAGCGCGATAAATTCCTTCTCGACAAAATCTTTATCAAGGTCTTTATAGCTTATTACGCTTGGTTTCATAGCGGCTGCATGCATGCATAAATTTCTTGCAAATTCAGCCGCTTTGTTAGCGATTTCTGCGCTTTCGCAAGCTAGACCGATTAGCACGCCTACTCGGCCGTTTGAGTGAACGTAGCCGTTTACTACGCCTTTGTCGTCTGCTTTTATAGTCTCAAAGCGGCGAACGACTAGATTTTCGCCGATAGTAGCGATCTGGCTTTTGAAATAATCCTCAAATTTAACGCCGTTGATGACGCTTGCATTTAGGCTCTCGACGTCTTTTATCAAATTTGTTTGGATGTGCGCCGTAGCGTCTTTGGTCAAATTTTGAAACTGAGCGTTTTTAGCGACGAAGTCAGTCTCAGAGTTTATCTCGCTGATAGTTGCGGTTTTGCAGTGATCGCAAACAACAACGCTCACAAGACCCTCGCTAGCTAGGCGATCGGCTTTTTTAGCAGCTTGACCTAGACCTTTTTCGCGCAATATATCAACGGCTTTTTCCATGTCGCCGTTAGCCTCGGCTAGCGCCTTTTTGCAGTCCATCATTCCCGCTCCGGTTGATTCGCGGAGCTCTTTTACCATTTGTGCGCTGATTTCCATTACTCTTCGTCCTCGCTGAAGTCCTCAGAGAAGTCTTCATTAACAGCCTCGTTTACGACTGCGTCTTTTTCGGCTTGACTTACAGCCTCTTTGCCTTCTTCTTGCTCGCCGCCGTCTTTTTCAAGCTGAGAGCGTCCCTCGATGATAGCCTCAGCCATCTCCTGGCAGAAAAGCTGAACAGAGCGGATCGCGTCATCGTTGCCAGGGATAGGGAAGTCGATAACGTCAGGATCGCAGTTTGTATCGATCGGAGCTATGACAGGGATTTTTAGGCGGTTAGCTTCTTGAACGGCGATTTTTTCTTTTACGGTGTCGATGACGAAAATCATATCAGGCACGGTTTTTAGGTTTCTGATACCGCCTAGAGACGCTAGAAGCTTCTCTTTTTTGCGGCGAAGCATTAGCGCTTCTTTTTTGGTTAGTAAATTTATAGAGCCGTCTTCTTCCATAGCCTCGATTACTTCTAGCTTGCGGATAGATTGGCGGATAGTGCCGAAGTTCGTCATCATGCCGCCTAACCAGCGGTGATTTACGTACGGCATGCCGCATTTTTCAGCATACTCTTTTAGAGTTGCGCCGGCTTGCTTTTTAGTGCCTACGAAAAGTATAGTTTTACCCTCTGCAGCCGCGTCGCGAACGACGTTATAAGTGTAGCGGAAGTAGCGGATAGTTTTTTGTAGATCTATGATATAGATACCTTTTCTCTCGCCGAAAATGAATTTTTTCATCTTCGGATTCCATCTGC